>JASFMS010000103.1:0-6661 GCA_050117435.1 Ectothiorhodospiraceae bacterium
TTCCTTGTTGCAGATAAACGGGGATAAACGGGACGGAGTGACCGGTCGCTAAGTCGCAGGCGCGCGTTGGTGCAGACGTAACGTGGCCTCACGATCCCCGATATCCGATACATCCGTGTTCATCAGTGGCTGTAGCGTCTCGTAAGAGGGCAAAAAAAGACCCCGCTGGAGAGCGGGGTCCGCGCCATTACGGTTTGTCAACGCCGCCGTCAGTCGTCGCCGTTGAAGGCCGCGAGCAGCTGCAGCAGGCTCAGGAACAGGTTGTAGATCGCCACGTACAGCGTAACCGTCGCCATGATGTAGTTGGTCTCGCCGCCGTGAATGATCTCGCTGGTCTGGTACAGGATCATCGCGGACATCAACAGGACGAACGCCGCGCTCACCGCCAGGGATAGCCCCGGCAGGGAGAAGAAGATCGTCGCCAGGCTCGCGAGAAATGCGACCAGGATTCCGACGAACAGGAAGCCGCGCAGGAAGCTGAAATCCTTCTGCGTCGTCAGGGCGTAGCCGGAGAGGCCGAGAAAGATCGCGCCCGTGCCGCCCAGTGCCATCATCACGATTTCCGTGCCGTTGCTCAGAAACGTGATGTAGGCGTTCAGAATGGGGCCCAGTGTGTAGCCCATGAAGCCCGTAAGGGCAAAGATGCTGGCGATACCCCACACGCTGTTGCGCAGGGCGTTCGTGGCGAAGAGCAGGCCGAAATAGCCGATGAGAACCACGAACCAGGGCAGGGGCGGCGCATTGCCGGCCATGGCGACGCCGGCGGTGACGGCACTGAAAAGCAGCGTCAGCGACAGCAGGGCATAGGTGTTGCGTAGAACCTTGTTGGTCGACAATACCGACTCGCCGCGAGCGGCGGTGCGGTTCATGCTTGCGACCCGGGATTGGTCGGCCATCATCTGTCTCCTTGAAGGTGCCGTATCTGTTCAACTTGCTGTCGAATCTGCCAACAAAGATGGGGGTTGTCCAGCGATTCTCAAGACACCGGCCGGGCGGTTATCCTGAAGCCGGGCGCCGGACCCGCACCATCGTAATCGGAGAGGGGTACAGGGAATGCCGGTGAGTTTCGAAAGCGAGCTCGTGATCGCGATTTCCTCCAGGACGCTGTTCGATCTGGAGGACAGTCATCACGTCTTCGAGGCCAAGGGAGTGTCCGCGTACTCTGCCTACCAGATCGAACACGAGAACAACGTGCTGGATCCCGGCGTGGCGTTCCCGCTCGTTCGCAAGCTGCTTCGACTCAATGAGGGCCGACAGAAACCGCTCGTGGAGGTCATTCTGCTGTCGCGCAACAGCGCGGACACCGGGCTCAGGGTGTTCAACTCCATAGAGCATCACGGCCTCGGGATCACGCGAGCCGCCTTTACCAACGGCGATTCGCCCTGGCGCTACATCCAACCCTTCAGGGCGGATCTTTTCCTCTCCGCCGACGCGCGGGATGTCGCCGCGGCGTTGCAGGCGGGCTATGCCGCGGCGGCCCTGGTGCCCTCGGCGGTGGAGGCAAGCCCTTCGGACCAGATTCGGATTGCCTTCGACGGCGACGCCGTGCTGTTTTCCGACGAGGCGGAGCGGGTGTTCCGGGAAAAGGGGCTGGACGCGTTCAAGGAATCCGAGCGCAGCTCGGCCCTCAGCCCGCTGACCGGGGGTCCGTTCAAGAACTTTCTGGATGCCCTGCATCGACTGCAGCGCGAGTTTCCGGCGGAGGATTCGCCCATTCGCACGGCTTTGGTCACTGCGAGGGACGCTCCCGCCCACGAACGGGTTATCCGTACCCTGCGGGACTGGGAGATCCGCATCGACGAAGCGCTGTTCCTGGGCGGAATGGACAAGACACCGTTTCTCAAGGCTTTCGGCGCGGACATCTTCTTCGATGATCAGCAGGGTCACGTGGAAAGGGCGTCCGAGTCGGTGGCCACCGGGCACGTGCCCCACGGGGTGGCCAACGAGAAGGCCGCGGAATGACGGAGCCGCCGTGCCGCGTGGGATCGGGCTTGATCGGCACCCTTGAAGGGCCCGGAAAAAACGCTTACCGTTTGCGCCTTTCCACTGGTCCGGCGCCAGCAAGCCGAGGAGAGAGAGTCCGTGCAGATCGTCTGCCTCGATCTGGAAGGGGTGCTCGTTCCCGAAATCTGGATCCGCTTCGCGGAACTCACGGGGATCGACGAATTGCGGGCTACCACCCGCGACATCGCCGACTATGACGAGCTCATGCGCTTG
Organism: Ectothiorhodospiraceae bacterium; assembly: GCA_050117435.1. GTDB lineage: Bacteria > Pseudomonadota > Gammaproteobacteria > Nitrococcales > Nitrococcaceae > JASFMS01. The sequence goes on from JASFMS010000103.1 coordinate 2,218, forward strand.
CGCCTGGGCGTTCTCGAACGCCACGGACTCGGCCTCCCGGATATTCAGCGCGTGATCGACCGCATGGAGCCGCTGGAGGGGGCAGATGTGTTCCTGGAGTCGCTGCGTGCCCGGTATCAGGTGGTCATCCTGTCGGACACGTTCTACGAGTTCGCAAAGCCCCTGATGCGCCAACTCGCATGGCCGACGCTTTTCTGTCATCGGCTGGAGGTGTCGCCGCAGGGGCGGATCGCCGACTACCAACTGCGGCTTGACGATCACAAACGCCGCAGCGTGGCGGCGTTCCGGGATCTCAACTTCGAGACGGTGGCGGCCGGAGATTCGTACAACGATACCGGCATGCTTTCCGAAGCCGATACGGGCGTATTCTTCCGCCCGCCGGAAAACGTGGTGGACGAGTTTCCGCAGTTCCCCGTGACCCACACCTACGACGAGCTGTCAAAGGCTATCGATAGCGCCTTTCAGGCTTGAGGCCCCGTAATCGTTATGCGAATCGCTGTGCTTTCCGACACGCACGGTTTTCTGGATCCGCGCCTGGCGGCCCGGATCAGTGAATGCGACATGGCCGTCCACGCCGGTGACATCGGCGGTGCGGACGTGCTGCTCGCCATGCAGCCGCGGGAGCGGGTCGTGGCCGTGCGCGGCAACAACGACACGCCGGAAAAATGGAGTCAGGCCGAGCAGCACATGCTGGCCAATCTGCCGTCGGAAGCGACAGTGGACCTGCCGGGCGGGCGGCTGGTGGTAGTGCACGGTGACGATGGCGGCAGCATCGCGGAGCGCCATCGCCGCTACCGTCGGCGTTTTGCCAATGCCCGAGCGGTTGTTTACGGCCACAGCCACGAGCTCACGCTGGACTGCGAGGCCACGCCCTGGATTCTGAATCCCGGGGCGGCGGGGCGTACGCGTACCAAGGGCGGTCCGTCCTGCCTGTTCCTGGAGTGCCTGGAAGACCTGTGGCACGTGGAACCGCTTCGGCTCGAATCGCGGCGCTATCCGTCCATCCGCCGGGGCGCCCGGCGAGCGGAGCCGACGGTTGAGGGCGGTTCTGGCTAGGGCGATGACCGGCGCGCAGGAGGGCAGCCTGAGGCAGCTCGGCGAGCGGATCGGCGCGTTGCCCGCCGCGCTGAGAAGCGGGTTCCAGCGGCGTCTCAAGGGGCTGCGTCGGCGAGCAAGTGACGGGAAGCCGTTCAGTCGCGGACGTGAGGCCCTGGAACGGGACCTGGCCGCGACCCTGGCGCGAGTGGACGCGCGTCGTGGGACCGTCCTCGAGGCCGACTACGACCTGGATCTTCCCGTTGTGGAGCGGCGCGAGGAAATCGCCCGCGCTATTGCCGAGAACCAGGTTGTGGTGATCTGCGGCGAGACCGGCTCCGGCAAGAGTACCCAGCTTCCCAAGATCTGCCTTGACCTCGGCCGCGGGGTCGACGGCATGATCGCCCATACGCAGCCCAGAAGGATCGCGGCTCGAAGCCTGGCCGCCCGTGTCGCCGAAGAGCTGGGCTCCTCCCTCGGGGAAGGTGTGGGCTACAAGATCCGATTTCGCGATCACGTTTCGCCGGCCACACGGGTGAAGCTCGTCACCGACGGCATGCTTCTCGCGGAGACCCAGGGTGACCCGGACCTGGCCGAGTACGACACCATCATCATCGACGAGGCGCACGAGCGCAGCCTCAACATCGATTTCCTCCTCGGCTACCTGAGGAATCTGCTGCCGCGGCGTCCGGACCTCAAGGTCATCATCACCTCCGCCACCATCGACCCGGAGCGCTTTTCCCGGCACTTCGACGATGCGCCCATCGTCAACGTTTCCGGCCGTACGTATCCCGTGGAGGTGCGCTATCGGCCGCTGGTGAGCGAGGACGAGGACGAACGGGACCGCGATCAGCGGGAGGCCATCCTCGACGCCGTCGACGAGCTCGCCCGCGACGGGCCGGGCGATATTCTCGTCTTTCTGCCCGGCGAGCGGGACATCCGCGAGGCGGCGGAGGCGTTGCGAAAGCACCATCCGCGAAATACCGAGATCCTGCCGCTGTTCGGAAGGCTATCCGCCGCGGAGCAGCAGCGTGTATTCGCGCCGCATCAGCAGCGCCGGATCGTGCTGGCCACGAACGTTGCCGAAACATCGCTGACGGTGCCGGGCATACGCTACGTGGTGGACACCGGGCTCGCTCGGATCAGCCGCTACAGCTATCGCACGAAGGTCCAGCGCCTGCCCATCGAACCCGTTTCCCGGGCCAGCGCCGACCAGCGAGCCGGGCGCTGCGGCCGGGTGGCTCCGGGGATCTGCATTCGGCTTTACAGCGAGGAGGATTACCAGTCCCGCCCGGAGTTCACCGACCCCGAAATACTGCGCACCAACCTGGCGTCGGTCATCCTGCAGATGAAGTTTCTGCGGCTGGGCGACATCGAGGCATTTCCGTTCGTCGAGGCGCCCGACCCGCGGTATGTCCGCGACGGGCTCAAGCTGCTCCATGAACTGGGCGCGGTGGACCCCGACAACCGCCTCACGGACCTCGGGCGCCGCGTCGCCCGTCTGCCGGTGGATCCCCGTATCGCGCGCATCCTGCTGGCCGGCGACCGGGAGCGCGCCCTCTCGGAGGTGCTGGTGATCGCCGCCGCCCTGTCGATTCAGGATCCAAGGGAGCGGCCCATGGAGGCGCGCGCCGCCGCCGATGAGGCCCACGCCCGCTGGCAGGACCCGAAATCGGATTTCGTCGGGCTGCTCAACCTGTGGCGCGAGTACCGGGATCAGGCGCACCACCTCACACAGCGCAAACTGCGCCGCTGGTGCCGGGACAGCTTCGTCTCCTACATCCGCATGCGGGAGTGGCGCGACATCCACGGCCAGCTCCGGGAGCTGGTCAAGGGCATGGGGCTGCGGGAGAACGACCAGCCCGCGGAGTACGCTCCGCTGCACAAGGCGGTGCTCAGCGGGTTCCTCTCGAACATCGCGCTGCGCACGGACAGCAGCGAGTACACGGGCGCGAGGAACCTCAAACTGCTGATCTTCCCCGGATCGTCCCTGGCCAACCGCCGGCCCAAGTGGATCGTTGCCGCAGAACTGGTGGAAACAAGTCGAGTGTTCGCGCGCACGGTCGCCGAGGTCCGCCCCGAATACATCGAGCCTCTGGCCGGCCATCTCGTTAACCGCCGCTACTACGAGCCGTATTGGGATGAAAAGAAGGGTCGGGTCGGCGGGTTCGAGGACATCAACCTGTACGGCCTCCCGCTGGTGAATCGGCGCCGGATCAACTACGCCGCCGTGGATCCGGCCGAGGCGCGGCGAGTGTTTATCCGCGAAGCGCTCGTGCCGGGTCGTCTGCGCACCCGGGGACGTTTCCTGAAGCACAACCGCGACGTCATCGCCCGCATCGAAGAGCTGGAAGCTAAGTCCCGGCGGCGGGACGTGCTGGTGGACGAGGACGTGCTGGCGGCGTTCTACGATGAGCGCCTGCCGGCGAAAGTGGTGGATGGACCCGCCTTCGAGAAGTGGGTGGCGGAACCCGCCAACGACCGCTCGCTGACGGTCACGCGGGAGCAGCTCATGGAGCGCGAGGCGGTGGAGGTGACCGGCGACGAGTACCCGGATCATCTTGAGGTTGACGGTCTCAAGCTGCCCCTGAGCTACCACTTCGAACCCGGACATCCGGCCGACGGCGTTACCGTCCGCCTGCCGCTCGCCGCGCTCAATCAGGTTCGCCCCGAGCCCTTCGAGTGGCTGGTACCCGGGCTGCTGGAGGAAAAGGTCGTGACCCTCATCCGGTCGCTGCCCAAGACGCTGCGCAAGAACTTCGTGCCGGCCCCGGATTTCGCCAGGGCGGTGCTGGATGCGGTGCCGCCGAGGGAAGGATCGCTTGTGGAGGCGGTTCGGCTCGAGCTCAAGCGCATGACCGGTGTCGAGGTGCCTCTGGACGCCTGGGACGGGGTGGATTTCCCGGCGCACCTGCGGATGAATTTTCAGGTCGTCGATGCCGAAGGCAAAACCGTGGAGCAGGGGCGGGAGCTGCGTCGCCTGCAGGGGGGCCTGGAGGGGCGCGCGGAGGCCTCCTTCAGCGGATCCGGCGCGCAGTCCTGGGAGCGTGACGGGCTGCGCCGCTGGGACTTCGGCGAACTGCCGGAGCATCTGGAACTGGATCAGGGGGGCGTCACCATCCGTGGGTATCCCGCCGTCGTGGACGAGGGCGACGCCGCCGCCCTGCGGCTGCTGGACTCGCCGGAAAGGGCCATGGAGGCGCACCGGGCCGGCGTGCGCCGGCTGTTCATGCTGGCCCAGAAGGACCAGGTCAAATACCTGCGGCGCAAGCTGCCGCACGTGGAGCGGCTGTGTCTGCTCTATACGCGGCTGGGCCGCTGCGAAACGCTGAAGGAAGACATTCTGGCGGCGGTTTTCGACCGGGTCTTTTTCACCGAGGGCGTTCCCCGGGACGAGGCCGCGTTCCAG
>JASFMS010000104.1:0-6655 GCA_050117435.1 Ectothiorhodospiraceae bacterium
GGCTTCGCTCCCGCCGGAAATGCCGGAAGCGGACCTTCCGGCCCTTATCCCGGCCGGCAGGCTTGAAAAGCAGTAAGTTGTCGCCATCCTGCTTCAGTCCTTCAGTCCTCTCAAAAACTCCGGCAACTGCAGCGCCCCGCGATGGACGCCCTCGTTGTAATACCGCGTCTCGAATTCCCGCTTCTGCGCGGCGACTTCCCGGAATTCCGCAACGTTTGTGCCCTTGCCGGCCAGGGTGGCGCTCCACCAGCCGCTGGGGTAGCTGGGTAGCGGGAAGGGCAGCAGCGCGCGGCTGGTGAAGCCGGCCTCGCGGAGGCTGTCGTGAAGGCGGCGTATCAGCGTGTCACCATGCAGTAGCGGCGACTCGCTCTGCTGCGCGACGATACCGCCCGGGCACAGGATTCGGTGGATGTCCGCGAGAAACGGTGCGCCGAACAGCCCCTCCGCGAAACCCACCGGGTCCGTACTGTCAATGAGAACAACGTCAAAGGTTTCCGCCGCGGCATCGCGGACGTAGGCGAGGCCGTCCTCGAAGCGCAGCTCCGCCCGGGGGTCGCCATTGGATTGGGTGAGGTCGGGGAAATACTGCTCGGACACGCGGATCACCCGCTCGTCGATGTCGACCATGACCGCGCTTTCCACGCCCGGGTGCTTCAGCACCTCGCGCAGGGTGCCGCAGTCACCGCCGCCGATGATGAGCACGCGACGCGGATCGCCATGGCTGAAAAGGGCCGGGTGGGTGAGCATCTCGTGGTAGATGAAGTTGTCCCGGTCGGTGACCATCACGCAGCCATCCAGCGTCAGCAGCCGACCCCAGTGACTGGTCTGCCAAACCTGGATGCGCTGCCAGGGCGTCTGCTCGTCGTGAAGCTTGTCGGTGAGCCGGAGGGAAAACGCCACACCTTCCGAGTCGAAGGCTTCAGAGAACCAGTTGTCGTCCAGGGTCATCGCTACGCTCTGCCGGTTGCGGGGGTCCGTATTCTCGCGCTTCTTTGCGAAGACGCAAAGTGCCGCCAGCGCCCCGGCTTTACCTCTGAGCCGACCAGTAGTAGTAGGCTATGGGGCCGATCAGAACCGGCATTTGAGGGTCCTCATGTCCGATACCGTCGTCGCCCGTGCCCGGGAGACCTACAACCTCGCCCACTGGAGCGGCGGCTACTTCGACGTGAACGCCGCCGGCCGCGTGGTGGCGCGGCCGAAACGCGGTGACGGGCCGGTGGTGGACCTCCACGAAATTGCCTCGGAGGTTCGTCGTGCCGGTCTCTCGCTGCCGGTGCTCGTGCGCTTCACGGACATCCTGCACGACCGCGTCGCCCACCTCTGCGATGCCTTCGGCGCCGCCATGGCCGCGGACGGCTACGAAGGCGGCTACACGGCGGTCTACCCCATCAAGGTGAACCAGCAGCGGCGGGTGGTGGAGGAGATTCTTGCCGGTGGCGCAGGCCGGGTGGGCCTTGAGGCCGGCAGCAAGCCGGAGCTGATGGCCGTAATGGCGCTGGCGCCGGATGGCGGCCGGGTGATCTGCAACGGCTACAAGGACCGGGAGTACATCCGCCTGGCCCTGCGGGCTCGCCAGTTGGGGATGGATTGCCGGCTGGTGGTGGAAAAGCTCTCCGAGCTGACGGCCATCGTGGACGAGTCGCGGCGCCTCGGTATCACGCCGAGGGTGGGCCTGCGGGTGAGGCTGGCCTCCATCGGCGAGGGCAAGTGGCAGAACACCGGTGGCGAGAAGGCCAAGTTCGGGCTCTCCGCGGCGCAGGCGCTGGTCGCCGTGGAGCGGCTGAAAGCGGCCGGGCTGCTGGAGAGCCTGGGGCTGCTGCATTTCCACCTGGGGTCGCAAATACCCAACATCGCGGACATTCAGCGCGGTATGCGGGAGGCCGCCCGTTACTATGCCGAGCTGCGGCGTCTGGGCGCGCCCATCGAGTGCGTGGATGTGGGCGGCGGCCTGGGCGTGGACTACGAGGGCACCCGCTCGCGCAGCTTCTGCTCAATGAACTACTCCCTCGAGGAGTACGCTCAGAACATTGTCCACACCCTGTGGGAGCAGTGCGTGCAGGCGGACTTGCCGCACCCGCACATCGTCACCGAGTCCGGGCGCGCCATGACGGCCCATCACGCCGTGCTGATAACCGACGTCATCGATGTGGACCGGGTTGCCGACGGCAGCGAGCTGACCCCCCCGGATGAGGGCGCACCGCTGGTGCTCCACGATCTGTGGCGAGCGTTCCGCGACGACGAGGGGCGCCCGCCCCTTGAGGTCTACCACAACGCCAGCCATGCCCTCGCCGAGGCGCAGACCATGTATACCCACGGGTTACTGAGCCTGGAACAGCGCGCCCAGGCGGAGCGTACCTGTCAGGCGGCCTATCGGCGTGTGCTGGAGCGTCTGAACCCGGGGATACGCGCCCACCGGGACGTCATGGACGAGCTGAACGAGAAGATGGCGGACAAGCTTTTCGCCAACTTCTCCCTGTTCCAGTCCATGCCGGACGTCTGGGCCATCGACCAGATTTTTCCCATACTGCCCCTGCACCGCCTGGATGAATCGGTTGCGAGCCGCGCGGTGCTGCAGGACCTCACCTGCGATTCCGACGGCGCGGTGCACCGCTACGTGGACCGGGAGGGCGTGGAGAGCACGCTGCCGCTGCCCGCCTATCGCCCCGGCGAGCCCCTGCTGCTCGGCGTGTTCATGGTGGGGGCCTACCAGGAGATCCTCGGGGACCTGCACAACCTCTTCGGCGACACCGACTCCGTTAACGTGGAGCTAACCGCCGAGGGCCACCGGCTCTCCGGCGCGCTCAACGGCGACAGCATCGAGGCGGTGCTTCGTCTGGTGCATTTCGAGGAGCGGGACCTGCTCCAGGCCTACCGCCGGCGCGTGGCCGCCTCGGAGCTGGACGAGCGTTCGCGGCGGGAGTGCCTGCGGGAGCTGGAGGCGGGGCTGCAGGGCTACACCTATCTGCACAATGACCACGGGGAAGGAGGCTGAACATGAAGGCAGGAGTGATCGGACTCGGCGCCATGGGCTCGGGCATGGCCCGCAATCTCGCGCGGGCGGGCATGCTGGCGGCCGTGTGGAACCGCACCCGAAGCACGGCCGAGGCTATCGCCGACGAGCTGGGTGTGACGGCGGCGGACAGCCCGGCGGATGTGGCCGCCGCCTGCGACGTCATCGTCACCTGTGTGTCCGCGGACGCGGATGTGCTGGAAGTGGTGGACGCGATGTTGCCCTCTCTCGCCGCGGGCAAGGTTGTCGTGGATACCTCCACGATCAGTGCCGATACCGCCCGGAATGCGGCGCAGCGAGTCGCTGAAACGGGCGCGCGCTTCCTGGACGCGCCCGTGTCCGGCGGCAAGGAGGGCGCCCAGAACGGCACGCTGGTGATGATGGTGGGCGGCGACGAGAAGGCGTTGCACACGGCCATGCCGGCGCTGGAGGCCATGACCAAGGCGGTGAGCTACATGGGTGAGTCCGGCAAGGGCCAGGCCACCAAGGCGGTCAACCAGATCATGGGTGCCGGCATCAACCAGGCCGTCTCCGAGGCGCTGGCGTTCGGTCAGGCCATGGGCCTGGACATGGACAAGGTTATCGAGGTGGTCAGCGGCGGTGCCGCCGGCAACTGGTTCGTCCAGCACCGCGGCCCCACCATGGTCCGCGGCACCTTCGAGCCCGGTTTCAAGTGCGCCCTCCACCACAAGGACCTCTCTATCTGCCGGTCCATGCTCGACAACCTGGGCGTGTCGCTGCCTGTCGTCGAGATGACGCTCAAGCACTACGAACGGCTCATGGATCAGGGCTACGGCGAGGAGGACATCTCCACGCTGTACCGGCTGAAGCGGGAGCTGTTCGCGGAGGGGAACAAGAGGAGTTTGTGAGAGCCCGCCCCACCGCACGGCGGTGGGGCGGAGGACTGAGGGTCGAGGACTGTGGACTGAGACGCCGAGCGGACTCAGTCCCTGTCACTCATGCCATGGTCCTCCGCGGCACAACGTGCCGCGTCTATTCCCCCCGCTTCAGAAGAATCGTATCGATGTCGTTGTCCTGCAGCCGTCGCCGCACCTCGTTCACGGTGTCGCGGCTGCGGTAGGGGCCGACGCGCACTCGATGCCACGTCTCGCCACCGGCCAGTTCCACGCGCTGAATGCTGGCTTGCACACCCAGCAGCGCCAGCGACGCCTTCAGGCGGTCGGCGTCGGCGTAGTTCTGGAAGGAGCCGGCCTGCAGCAGGTAGCGGGCCTTGCTGTCGTCGGTGGATTTCGCCGGTTTTTCGGGTTCGGGGACGGGCTTGTCGGGGACGCTGGCCGTTTTGTCCTCTTTCGGCTCCGGCACCTCGACTTCCTGTTCCGGCAGCAGCTTGTAGAACTCGAACTTGGGCCGACCGGTTTCGTTGCTCGGTTTGTCCGGTTTGGCTGTCTGCGTGGCCGGCTGTTCCGGAGTCGGCTTTGCGGGCTGCCTGAAGAGAGCGGAGATGTCGCTGCCCGTGGTGGGGCCGCGGTTCTGCAGATGGACCAGCAGGGCGACGAACAGACCCACCGCCAGCCCGGACAGCCCCCACACCCAGCCCGGCAGCGAACGGCCCGCCGAGCGCTTGCGGCTGGCCGTGGGTCTGGCGCCGCGTTGCTTGCGTTTCGCCGCCACGACTACATGCTCTCCGGGGCGGAGACGCCCAGGATGGCGAGACCGTTACGCAGCACCTGCCGGGTGGCGAGGATCAGGGTCAGCCGCGCGTCCCGCAGGCCGGCGTCGTCCACCAGGAAGGGGTGGGCGTTGTAGTAGGTGTGGAAGGCGTTGGCGAGCTCCCGCAGGTAGTGGGCCACCTGGTGGGGCTCATGGGCCACGGCGGATGCTTCAATGACCTCCGGATAGCGCGAGAGCTGCGAGACCAGCGCCGTCTCGTGCTCCTCCTGAAGACGCGGCAGTGCCGCGAGCCCGGTCTCCAGGTTGTGCTTCGCGCCCTTTTCGGCCAGTTGGGCCATGACGCTGCAGATGCGCGCGTGGGCGTACTGGATGTAGTACACCGGGTTGTCCGAGGACTGGGATTTCGCCAGCTCCAGGTCGAAATCCAGGTGCTGCTCGGGCTTGCGCATGACGTAGAAAAAGCGCGCGGCGTCGCCGCCCACTTCCTCGCGCAGCGCGCGCAGGGTGACGAACTCCCCGGAACGGGTGGACATCTGCAGGCGCTCGCTGCCCCGATAGAGGATGGCGAACTGCACCAGGCGGAATTCCAGCCGGTCACGGGAATAGCCGAAGGCCTCCATGCTGGCGCGCACGCGTTCCATGTAGCCGTGGTGGTCGGCGCCGAAGACGTCGACGGCCTGATCGAAGCCGCGTTCCAGCTTGTCCCGGTGGTAGGCGATGTCGGAGGCGAAGTAGGTGGTCTGGCCGTCGGCGCGACGCACCACCCGGTCCTTATCGTCGCCGAAGTCGCTGGAGCGGAACCACAGGGCGCCGTCGCGCTCGTACAGGTGGTCACCCTCCTGTAGCCGATCCAGAGTCTCCTGCACGCGGCCGGAATCCACCAGGCTCTGCTCGGAGAAATAGCGGTCGTGGTGAACGCCGAAGCCGGCCAGATCGTCCTGGATGTCCCCGAGGATCGCGTCCAGCCCCGCCCGCAGCACGGCGCGGTAGTCATCGGCGCCGAGCACCGCCCGGGCCTTTGCCACCAGGGCGTCCACGTGCTTTTCCTTGTCGCCGCCGTCGCTGGCGTCCGCCGGCAGGCCCCGCATCAGCTCGGCGCCTTCGACGCGATAGCGGTCTCCCGCCTCGCGTTTGAGGTCCGCGGCGATATCGCGGATGTAGTCGCCGCGGTAACCGTTGTCCGGAAAGCGCACCGGCTCGCCCAGCGCCTCCAGATAGCGCAGCAGGATGCTCACCGCCAGGATGTCCATCTGCCGCCCGGCGTCGTTGACGTAGTACTCCTGCTCCACGTCGAAGCCGGCGGCGGCCAACAGGTTGGAAAGCGAGCTGCCGAAGGCGGCGCCCCGGCCGTGGCCCACGTGCAGCGGACCGGTGGGGTTGGCGGAGACGTACTCCACGAGAATGCGCTTGCCTTCGCCCACGGTGCCGCGGCCGAAAGCCTCGCCCTCGTCCCATATCTGCCGCACCACGGCGAAAGCGGCAGCGGGGCTGAGGAAGAAGTTGATGAACCCGGGGCCGGCGATCTCCACCCGCTCCACGTACTCGTGCGCCGGGAGGGCGTCCACGATGGCCTGGGCGATCTCCCGCGGCGGCCGGCGCGCGGTCTTGGCCAGGCGCATGGCCGTGTTGGTGGCGAAGTCTCCGTGTTCCTTGCCGCGCCCGCGTTCGATCTGCACGTCGATCTGCGGGTCGGCGGGCAGCAGGCCGTCGCGCACGAGCGCGGCGAGCGCCTGCTGAACCAGTTCGGCGAGTTGGTGCTTCATAGGGCGGTCGTCGACGATCCAGGGCGTGAAGAGGCGACTATTATCCCGTCTGCCGCAGTGCTTTCAAGGACCGGGGTCATGTGGAGGGGATGCCGGGGACGAATGTGGTCGGGCAGGTCATAGGACAGGCGCTCTAGAACGTTCGCCCAATGGCGCGGCATGGTGCCGGGACGCAGGCTTCGCCGCCTCGAAATACGTGTAGGTGGCAAGTGCCGTGGCTGTCAGTACGCAGGATGCCACCCATTTCGAA
>JASFMS010000105.1:0-6620 GCA_050117435.1 Ectothiorhodospiraceae bacterium
TCATCCCACCCTACCCGGGCTGGTCGACGTTTCTACGTCCCCAAGGCACCGAACCGGGATACTCAACGTGGATCCGCTGGCGCACCTCCATCCGTATCACGGGAATTCCGCAGAACCGGCATCTGAGTCCGTCACGTTTTTCCAGGGCGGCCTTCTCCGTCGCATTCGGTACCTCAGCTGGGTGTCCTGGTTACCGGGTTACCGGTTGCCGGCACCACGGTCCGGTCGGGTGTCACACCGTCCCGTTTGCGGACGTGCCGTTCACGGCGGTCGACTGGCAGCTTTGGGTCAGCCGTCTCCGGAAGGGGCCGCTTTGATTCACCTCGGGGGGCTTAAGGTCGGAAGCCGCCCATAAGCGGTCCGTCGGTCCGAATCAGGTCAGTTACATCTATTATCAATAGGGAAGCTCAGGGAAGGAGCGGAGCACCGTCAAAATGACAGTCAGAGGTTCAACAAGCGAATTCGATGTCATAGTCATCGGATCGGGCATGGGCGGCATGACAACGGCCGCGGCGCTGTCCCGGCTCAAGCACAGGGTCCTGCTCCTTGAACAGGCACAGACAATCGGCGGACTCACCCACGCCTTCTCTCGAAACGGCTTCTCCTGGGACGTCGGCCTCCATTACTGCGGCACGTTCGGTCCCGGTCAGCCGGCAAGACGGATGCTGGACTGGCTGAGCGGAGGCACAATCGATTTCCACTCCGTCGGCACCGTCTATGACACGCTGCACTTCCCGGGCGGGTTCGACATTCCCGTAGCGAGCCCGGCCGCGGCCTACAAGAAGACACTCAAGGAAAGGTTTCCCGACAACGCTGCCGAAATCGACGCCTACTTCGAGGCATTGCTGTCGGCAGAGGAAGCCGCGCACATGGTTGGCGCCGAGCGAGCCATTCCCGAGCCGTTCCGTTTCGCGCATCACTGGTGGAACCGGCGAAAGATTCAGCGCTGGTGCGGGCGCACCACCGGCGAGGTCATCGCGGAACTCATCACCGAGTGAAGCGAGCTTCGCCGTTCACGCCACCGTCATGGGCCACTATCTGGAGGGCGCCGCCTATCCCATGGGCGGCGCCGCCGCTATCGCAAAGGGTCTTGTTCCCGTGATCGAAGCGGCGGGGGGAAGTGCCCGGGCCGCAACCGCCGTCAGCGAGATATTGCTTGAAAACGGTAAGGCCGTGGGCGTGCGCGCGAGTTCGAACGAGGAATTCCGGGCGCCGGCCATCGTCTCCGCCATCGGCGCCGGCGAGACCGTTAAGCACCTCCTACCGCCGGAAATTCGCAACGGGGACTGGGCGCACGAGATAGCCACCTTCAAGCCGTCGATCTGCCACTTCGACCTCTTTCTCGGCTTCGAGGGAGACATCGCCCAACACGGGGCGTCGCGCTCGAACCACTGGTTTTACGAGAGCTGGGAGACCGATGACGCCATATGGACAGCGGCAGACGAGGGGCCGATTCCCATGGTCTTCGTCTCGTTTTCCTCTCTCAAGGATCCCACGCATGACCCCGGTCCCCTGAACAGGCACAGCGGCGACATGCTGGCTTGGGCCGAATGGTCGTCAGTGAGCGAAGTTGCGGCCGGAGGCCCAAAGGCGTGGGCGGCTTTCAAGCAGAAGGTCGCGTCCAGGATGATGGGGTCCTTTGCGGAGAAGTTTCCGGCACTGGCACCGCTTGTCGTCTATCGGGAACTTGGCACGCCACTCGCAACCGTCTCGTTTACCGGCCACGAGAGAGGCGCGTTCTACGGCGTTGAAACGACCCCGCGTCGAATGCTGTCGAGCGCGCTCAATGCCCGTACGCCCGTTCACGGCCTGTTCCTGTCGGGCCAGGACGTCATGACCCCCGGCATCGCCGGGGCTCTCGCAGGCGGCATGTTGGGCGCCGCGGCAATCGATCCCCGTGTCTTCCAGAAACTTCTCTAGGGAAAATGCGAGATTAAGGAGACGCCGGTCAGGCAACGGTTGGGGGTGGGTACGTTCCTGGCCGACACCGCGGCCGCCACAAAGCGGATGCTGGAACCGGAGTCGTCAAAGGCGACCCCAGGCCCCGGGCTTGTCGAAGCACACACCGGGATTCGAGGTCTGCTGGCCTTCTACATCATGATGTTTCACGCCCTGGGGTTTTCCGCCGGCTGGAACCTGCACGGCTCTGCTTTGATGCCCGCATTCTTTCTCCTGGCCGGCTACTCGCTCGCCATCGTTTACGGGAAGCAGCGGCATGGCTTCAATGTCAAGCACTACTACCGCAACCGCTTCGCACGGATTGCCCCCGTTTACTACGTCACAATGCTGATGGCGCTGCCACTCGCCGCGTTCGGCCATGGCTGGGCGTCGCCGTCCGACATTGGTCGGGTATTCGCAACAAACCTGTTCGCCGTGCAGATGTGGACAAGTCTTCCCCCGCTCTCGTTCGTGGGTTCTTCCTGGACCATTTCCACACTCGCCTTCTTCTATCTCGTCTTTCCCGCGCTTCTGCGATGGCATCAGAACCAGACCGACCGGTCTTTGAGTCGATGGATTACGATACTGGCGGTGGTGCAGGCCGTTGTGTTCTTTGCTTTGTCGTTCGCTATCGCCCCCGTGGATTCCTGGTGGGCCTTCTGGGCCTCCCATGCCTGGCCCGTATCGCGGCTTCCCGTGTTTGATATGGGGCTCATCGCAGGGCTTCTCATGCTTCGCCAAGACCAGTCTGACCGTGACGCGGCTGTCAGAGTCATGGGTGTCTCGACTGATCAAAGGAAGCGCTGGACGCGACTCGTCGATTTGCACGCCGGCACGTTCGCCTTCGTAATCGGGCTGTCCGCCCTGCAAATAATCGGGAACATCGATCTCCTCGGCTCCTGGTGGATGCAAGGGGTATTTCCATACGCGATCCTTGTCGTCATCGTCGGGCTGTCGGTGACCAGTCGAGGAGCCGACCCATATACGCAACGCCTGCTGAGTCGTCCCGTCTTTCTCTTCCCATGCCCCTATGGGGGATCGCCATTGTGCTGCCCGTAAGCCTCGTCCTTGCAGTGCTGCTCGAACGAACAATCGAGACGCCGACGCGCAATTTCCTAAGAGAAACGCCTCCGAGTGGTTCCTGATCGGGTCGCGTCTACGTGCCGTCACGAACTGTTGCGAGACACCATGGCCGACCGATCTCGGTCGGCTGCGGCCAGGGCCCCGCGTCGTCAGCGCATCCGGGGTGTAGAAGGTCGGGAACCGGCCGGGAGCGGACTGGCAAACGCTCCATAGCCAATGGAAGGTCGCGGCCAGAGACTCGCGCAGAATCACCTAGCGGAAAGGGCTCCTTAGTAAACCCCGGGAAACAACCGATACCTTACGCGGCTTGTGTACTCCCGATATCCCGGTAACTCTTCCCGCAGAGTCCGGTCCTCCAGTGCGGTTCTGATCACGGCAACAACCAGCGCGAATGCCGCCGGAATAAGGGTCCAGGCCGAGCCTAAGGCGAGAACGATGCCCGGCGTTGCCAGAAGGCTTCCGGCATATCCCGGGTGCCGGACGATCCGGTATGGGCCGCTGTCACAGACTACATGTCCGCGATCGGTCTGGATCCGCATCATGGTTGAGAAGAAGCGGTTCTCCGCCAATGCCCACGCAGCGAAGGCGTATCCAAGCGCGATCAGTAGGATGCCGATGGTGTTGAGCCACGTGGGGAATACCGGTGACCACCCAAAGCGGTGGTCCAGCCCCGCCACAATGACCAGCGGGAAGGAAAGGGTCAATGCCATTAGCGGGGCAAGGATTTTATCCCATGATTTAACATCTGATGTCTCCAGAGACCTGGTTCGTTCTCGCTCCACCATTAGCCCCGGATGCCGCCATTCTGCCCAGATACGCCCTCCGACGCCGGCGGCAACGAGGAGCAGGGAAAAGACCCAGGCCTGCCACCAACGGATATCTCCTCCGCAGACCAACAAGACCAGCGTTATGGAAAGATGGATCATGGTCAGGCGAAACCACTCGCCGGGCGTTGCCGTCTGATCCGTGCCTGGGCCAACCGTTTTCCGTTGCATATCGTCGAACGATACTATCCCGCTGATGACGGAATCTTCTCACGCTGGACGTGGAGGGAACATACGGGAGGAACATGATGGGAACATGGACATATGTGAACGCCTTCCCCATTGCAGGGGAGGAGGCGACCATATATGTCCCCTTTCCCTGTGTGTGCCTGCGGCCGGGTCTCAGCTACCGGTTTGCAGCGGCGGCGGAAAACCGGTCGGCTGCCGCCCCGGCTTATGTTCACTGCGGCTGGCCATATTTCTCGAAGGATTGCTCAACACCCAATTCGACCTTGTATTCTACATACCGGGAAATTTGAAGCTCATCACTCTCAAATCTTTCTCGCTCTTCCAACGCCTTCATCGATGGCCAGTTTTCTACTCCGATATAGTCCCAATAACTATTGCTTTTCGTACAGTCGATCATGGAAATTGCCTTCATTCCCAACGCATCAAGATTAGCCCGATCACGGACCATGAATCGTCTTTGTTCTTCCTCGGAAAGCTGGAAAAACGCAGGCTTCATCTTGGCAAAAAATAGCCTGACAATAGACGCTTCATTCTTCATTGGGAACTCTCCGTGTAGCGTGAATCGGGAACATAGCAGTGAATATATCGCCTTCACGATGATCCGATCACTGTGATGGCGGGATATTCAACTGCTCACGACAGTATGTTGTGCGCAACGGCGACTGAAACGCGGTAATTGCGACGCTAACCGCAATTGTAGATAGCTGCCATGTAGTCGCGCACCTTCCGCAGCGCGGTCCGGTCAGGTGTCACACCGTCCCGTCTGCGGACGCGCCGTTCACGGCGGCCGACTCGCACCTTTTGAGTCGCTATCCGCCAGATACCACCGACAACCACCAACTCCCGGTATCGGGTAATCGTAGCTCCAAGTTGCGGCGCCTACGGACGATAGCGCAACGCATCGACCACCACTCTGAATGCCTGCGAGGGCTGCCGCCGGCTCGGGTAGTAGAGGTGGTAGCCCGGGAAATAGGGGCACCAGTCTTCGAGTACTCTCTGCAGTCGACCTTCATCGATATGCGGCTGCGCCAGATCCTCGGGCACGTAGGCGACGCCCAATCCGCCGAGCGCCGCATGGAGCATCTGTGGCGTGCCGTTGAGGATGATCTGACCGTCGACGCGTACCGTCACTTCCCGGTCGTCTTTCTCGAACTCCCAGGCGTACACGCCGCCGTGGGTCGGCAGGCGCAGGTTGATGCAGCGATGCTCGGTGAGGTCGCGCGGTCTTTCCGGGCGTGAGTGCGTCTGGAAATAGGACGGCGCGGCGACAACCGCCATGCGCATGGCCGGTCCGATGGGAACGGCAACCATGTCCCTGTCGATCTGCTCTCCAATTCGGACGCCGGCATCGTAGTGTTGGGAGACGATGTCCGTCAGGCCGTAGTCGATGGTGATCTCCACCTTGACGTCAGGATACCGGGGCAGGCCCTCCGCCAGCTTTGGAAGCAGAAGGGTGTCGGCGGCATAGTCCGTGGCGGTGATTCGCACCGTTCCTGCGGCATACGAGAACATGGACACCCACCCTTTTCATTTATCCGCCTCGCAGGCCAATAAAAAGGTGGGTGTCTCAGTCTACCCCTCTCCGCTCCCCATGATGGACAAAACCTGCAACAACGTGGGCCAGAGCAAGTCCAAAAGGCTCATCAGTTTCTCAAACGCCCCATCAAAACGCCGGCTTCGTTAACATCAGCCAGACAATCGAAAGCACCGAGAAAAATGCCGGAAAGCCGAACGCAAACCAGACGCGGTAAAGTCGGTGATACTGATTCGGCAACGGCTGGCCATCGGCATCCGCCTCGATCGCCAGTCGGCGCAAGCGGATCTGAATCCAGACGACCGGCAGCCAGAACGCACCGACGACACCGTAAAGGCCAAGTGACGCGAGAACCCAACCCTCAAAAATCGGCCATCCGACTTCCTGCGCCAGCAGCGTACCGGTAATCGGCTGCAGTATCGCCGCCGTGGCGGTGAAAACGGCGTCCGCCAGCACCACGATCCCAGCGGTGTGCGCGATAAGGGCCGGGTTGCCGCTTCGATTGGAGATCACCATGAAAAAGGCGATGCCCGCGCCCGTTCCGAGCAGTACGCAGGCGCCAACCACATGCAGGAATAACAGACTGTGGTAGAGCATCAACGTGGCTCCAGGATAGCGGCGACCACGGCGGCAAGCGCCATACCCGGGATGACCTTGACCGTCGGCCCCAGCGGGTGCGCCCACAGGTCCGGCGTCCAGATTACCGCCGCCGCGAGATAACCGAAGGAGACCGCAATCATCCCAAGCGCTGCGCCGCGAGCCCAGCCGCGCACCAGAATTCCACCGCCCAGGACGATATCAACGACACTGCCCAAGATAACGGCACTCATCGCCGTTTCTGGAGAAAAACCGCGACTCGTCAAAACTGCCTGCGCCGTTTCCTGATTGGCGAAACCAATTAGCCCGGACACGATCCAGAACAACGACAGAACCGCAACAGCGAGCGGCAGCATGAGATACATCCGCGCAAAGCAACGTTCCTGGACCGTCGCCGGAAGCGCGGTGAGCGTGTCGTCCAGGGAGCGGCATGGCACCCGGTTGGCCGCAGCCCC
>JASFMS010000106.1:0-6615 GCA_050117435.1 Ectothiorhodospiraceae bacterium
CGCGGTCACGGCGGCACACAATCTGCTCGCCGCGATGATCGACAACCAGTTCAGCCACAAGAGCGGTGTCCCGCTGGATCCGTTCAGCATCACCTGGCGCCGGGTCATGGACCTCAACGACCGCGCCCTGCGCAATCTGGTGGTGGGGCTCGGCGGCAAGGGCGACGGTGTGCCCCGGGAGACCGGCTTCGAGATCACCGCCGCCTCGGAGGTGATGGCGATCCTCGCGCTGGCCCAGGACATTCCCGATCTCAGGCGCCGGCTCGGGCGCATCGTCGTGGGCCGCACCCGGGACGGGGACGTGGTCACCGCCGAGGATCTGAAAGCGGCGGGCGCCATGGCGGCGCTGATGCGCGACGCCATCATGCCGAACCTCATGCAGACGCTGGAGAACACGCCGGTACTGGTGCACGCCGGGCCGTTCGGCAACATCGCCCACGGCAACTCATCCATCGTCGCCGACCGCATCGGCCTGCGCGGCACCGATTTCCTGGTCACCGAGGCCGGTTTCGGCGCCGACATGGGTGCTGAGCGGTTCTTCAATATCAAATGCCGCAACAGTGGCCTGAAGCCGGATGCCGCCGTGCTGGTGGCCACCGTGCGGGGGCTGAAGCTGCATTCCGGTCGTTTCCGCGTGGTTCCCGGCAAGCCGTTGCCCGAGGGCATGCTCAAGGAGAGTCCCGAGGACGTCCGCGCCGGGGCGGCCAATCTCAGGAAACAGATCGAGAACATACGTCTGCACGGCGTCAGCCCGGTGGTGGCCATCAACGCCTTCCCATCGGACTATGATTCCGAGCACGAGGCCATCAGGGAGGTGGCCGAGGCCACGGGCGCCCGGGTCGCCGTGTGCACCCATGCGGCGGAAGGCGGCGCCGGTGCGGCAGAGCTGGCGCGGGCCGTGGCGGACGCGGCCGAGGAACCGGGCAACTTCCAGTTCCTGTATGCCGATGAGTTGCCCCTGGACGAGAAGATCCGGCGCATCGCCACCGAAGTCTACGGCGCCGACGACATCTCCATTGCGCCGGCGGCTCGCACCCAGCTGGAAACGTTCCAGCGGGACGGCTTCGGGGACCTGCCGGTGTGCATCGCCAAGACGCATCTCTCCCTGTCCTCGGACCCGTCCCTTCGGGGAGCGCCAACCGGCTGGACGATGCCGGTGCGCGAGGTAAGGTTGTCGGCAGGGGCCGGTTTCGTCTATGCGCTCTGCGGCGATATCCGAACCATGCCGGGACTCGGCGCGCATCCGGCAGCGGAGCGCATCGACGTGGACGACTCCGGCGAAATAATGGGCCTTTCCTGACGTGATAGCGGTGAAGCATACATTGAAGCCGTCGCGAGACGGCGGGGCGGGGGATTCCGCCAATCGGTCGCCGGAACTCGCGGACATGTCGGTGCGGGATTTTCTCCAGCGCCTGTCTTCGCCGCAGCTGCCGGCGGGAGGTGGTGGGGCCGCAGTGATGGTGGCGATGGCCGCGGCGGTGGCGGAAATGGCCGCCAACGTCTCGCACCGGGGCGCGGGAGCGAGCCCCGCCGCCGATCGATTGCGGCGGATTCGCAATGGCGCACACGAGCTGCTGGAGGCGGAAGCCGAGAGCTACGCAGCCGTCATGGCGGCTCGGCACCAACGCGGAAGTGATGCGGCCGAGGCGCTTCGGGACGCCCTGATCGGCGCCTCGGATGGGCCGCTGGAACTGGCCGAGCTGGCCGCGGAGGTGGCGGTGCTCGGTGCCCGGCTGGCCCGGGAGGGTAAGCGCACCGTTTTCGCCGACGCTGCCGCGGCGGTGACGGCCGCGACGGCCGCCGCCCGAACGGCACGGGCGATCGTGGTGTCGAACCTCGGGAACCTGCCCGACCAGCAGGCCCGTATCGGCCGTGCCACGGACCTCGTTGCCCGCGCCGCCGCCGCCGAGCGCATCGTTCTGGCCATGCGGGTGCCGAGCGTACCAATATCTCGCTGACGATGGCCGGTTGGCCTGCGCTACACTGCCCGTGTCAGTGTAATAGTCACTTGTGCCCACAATAATGCAGATGCCGGCACCGAATAACGGAGGGAGGCGCGATGAAGCTACTGCGCCGGATGGAGGCGCTCCAGGAAGCCGAAGGGGCGGTCACCGACGACGGCCTGCGGCGGCTCGCGAAGGAAGAGGGCGTGCCGCTGTATCGCCTGGAGGGGTTGCGCAGCTTCTACCCCGTGTTCCGCGAGCACCCGGGAGCGCCGGTGCAGGTGCATGTGTGCCGGGACGTGGTCTGCCGCATGAGCGGCGGCGCGGATCACTGCCGCAAGGTTCGGGAGGCGCTCACGGGCCGGGAGGATGTGGAGGTCTCCGAGGTTTCCTGTCTCGGTCTTTGTGACAGCGCGCCGGCGGCCGCGATCAACGACCGCCCCGTTACCGGCGATGCGGCGGCGATCGCGGCCTATGCGACCGGCAGCCGCGAGCTGCCCGCCGAGGAACCGCCGCGACCGGGCAATCGCCGCCCCACCGATCCCTACGACTGCGCCGACGATCACTACGGCATTCTGCGCGAACTGCTGACGGGCCGCAGTGCCGACGACGTCATTCAGGCGCTCAAGGATGCGGATCTCCGCGGCCTGGGCGGCGCCGCCTTCCCCACCGGCATGAAATGGGACTTCACCCGCCGCGCTGCCGGCGAGACCAAATACGTGGTCTGCAACGCCGACGAGAGCGAACCGGGCACCTTCAAGGACCGGGCCCTGCTGGAGGAGCAGCCGCACCTGGTGGTGGAGGGCATGGCCATCGGCGCCTGGGTGATCGGCGCCCGCCGCGGCATCGTCTACCTGCGCCATGAATACGGCCGCGCCCGCCGCGCCCTGCAGGCCGCCATCGACGATGCCTACGCCCGTGGCGTGCTGGGGAAATCGGCGTTCGGCACCGGCGGCGCCTTCGATCTGGAGATCTTCGTCTCCCCCGGCGGCTACATCCTCGGCGAGGAGACGGCGCTGCTGGAGGCGCTGGAGGACAAGCGCGGCGAGCCCCGCAACAAACCGCCGTTTCCCACCAACGTGGGACTCGACGGCAAACCCACGCTGATCAACAACGTGGAGACGCTGGCGGCGGTGCCGGTCATCCTCCGCCGCGGTGCCGAGTGGTGGGCCGATCAGGGCAAGGGTGACCATAAGGGGCTCAAGTACGTGAGCGTCTCCGGCGACGTCAACGCCCCCGGCGTCTACTGCGTGCCCTGGGGCACGACTGCCGGCGAGGTGCTGGAGCTCTGTGGCGGGGTTGCTCACGGACGCGCCCTGAAGGCGTTCTCGCCGGGCGGCGCGTCCACCGCCTTTCTGCCGGCGGACCGGCTGGATACGCCGCTGGACTTTCAGGCCATGCAGCAGGCCGGCAGCGGCCTCGGCACCGGCGCCATGGTGTTTGTGGCCGAGCACCGTGACCTGATGGATGTGACCCTCTCCCAGGTGCGCTTCTTCCGCAACGAATCCTGCGGCAAGTGCGTTCCCTGCCGCATCGGCAGCCGCAAGGCGGTGGAGATGGTGGAGGCGGTCATGGCCGGCAGGGCCAACGGCGCCACCGGCGCGGAACTGACCGAGCTTCACCGGACGCTGGCGAAGACGTCCATCTGCGGGCTGGGCCAGGTGGCCCTGCTGCCGCTGGTGGATGCGCTGGAGAAATTCCCCGGAGAGCCGTCGCTGGCACGGCTCAATGGAGGCGACGAATGAGTGGCGAGGATGTGACCCTGACCATCGACGGCCGGGAGGTCACCGTCCCGGAGGGCACCACCGTCTGGGACGCGGCGCAGCGGCTGGGCATCGACATACCGGTGCTCTGCCATGATCCCCGTCTGCGGCCCGTGGGCGTTTGCCGCATGTGTGTCGTGGACACCGGCGGCCGGACCCTGGCCGCCTCCTGCGTGCGACCCTGCGAGCAGGGCATGGAGGTGGCAACCGATAGCGACGAGGTGGAGGCCCACCGCCGCATGCTCACCCTGCTGCTGCTATCGGAACAGCCCGATCGCAGCCGTCGGGAAGAGAGTACCGGCGACGATATGCTCTACGACCTGGCCCGGCGCTACGGCATCGACGATGTGCCGCTTCCCGACGGCGCCGAGGCGGCGCCGCGCGGGGAGGACATGTCCTCCCCGGTCATCGCCGTGGACCACCAGGCCTGCATCCTCTGTGACCGCTGCGTGCGCGGCTGCGACGAGATCCAGCACAACGACGTGATTACCCGCACCGGCAAGGGCTACGACGCGCGCATCGCCTTCGATCTGGATTCCCCCATGGGCGAGAGCACCTGTGTCTCCTGCGGCGAGTGTGTCGCTGTCTGTCCCACCGGAGCACTGACCCACAAATCCCTGGAAGGGCTCGCACTCACGGACAGCGCCGGAGGTGGGCAGCGATGAAACGATTCAGCGATTCCGCCGCCGCGGGCAATCCCGTTCATGCCAACGAGGTCGACACCCTGTGTCCCTACTGCGGGGTCGGCTGCGCGGTGACCTACGTGGCCGACGACGACGGCCGGATTCTCCACGCCCGGGGGCGCGACGGCAGCGCCAACGCCCGACGCCTCTGCGTGAAACGGCGCTACGGCTACGACTACGCCATGCACGATCAGCGGCTCACCAAGCCCCTCATCCGGCGGGATTCCAGTTATCCCAAGGGGCCGCTGTCCGGCTTCTCCAAGCCCGACAGCAGCGGGCCGCGCAAGCCCGGCGGCATCGTCGACTACGAGGAGGTAATGCCCCATTTCCGCGAGGCCACCTGGGAGGAGGCACTGGACCGCGTGGCGGAGGGCCTGAAGCGGGTGCGCGACACCCATGGGCCTGACAGCCTGGCCGGTTTCGGCTCCGCCAAAGGATCCAACGAGGAGGCGTACCTGTTCCAGAAAATGGTGCGCGCCGTCTTCGGCACCAACAACGTGGACCACTGCACTCGACTCTGCCACGCCTCCTCCGTGTACGCGCTTATGGAGGGCATCGGCTCCGGCGCCGTCACCAACGTGGTTCGCGATGTGGAGAAGGCGGACGCCGCCGTCATCGCCGGCTGCAACCCCACCGCCAACCACCCGGTGGCCGCCACCTTCATCAAGGACGCCGCGGCCCGCGGCACCAAGCTGCTGGTGGTGAACGTGCGCCGGCCGTCCATCGCCGACCACGCCGATCAGTACTTGCAGATCCGCCCCGGCACCGACGTCGCCTTCTACAACGGCGTCATGAACGTGCTCATCAGCGAAGGCCTGTGCGACGAGGACTTCATCGCCAATCGCACCGAAGGCTTCGAGGCACTGCGGGACGTGGTCTCCCGCTATACCCCGGAGGTCACCGCCACCTATACCGGTGTCTCCGCCGAGGAGATCGTGCGTTTCGCCCGCACGCTGGGCAACGCCCGGGCGGCCATGTTCTTCTGGGGCATGGGCATCAGCCAGCACGTCTTCGGCACGGACAACGCCCGCTGCCTCATCGCCCTTTCCATGCTGACCGGCAATGTCGGCCGGCCCGGCACCGGGCTGCATCCCCTGCGCGGGCAGAACAACGTCCAGGGCGCCTCCGACGCCGGGCTGATCCCCATGTACTACCCCGGTTATCAGCACGTGGAGAGCGAGGACGTGCGCCGGCGCTTCGAGGACCTCTGGGGCGTCTCGCTGTCGCCGAAACAGGGTCTCACCACCGCCGAGATAACCCACGCTGCCCTGGAAGGCGACATTCGCGGCCTCTACTGCATGGGCGAGAACCCGTTCCTCTCCGACCCGGACGTGAACCGGGTGCGCGAAGGGCTGGCGAGCCTGGACTTCCTCGCCGTGCAGGACATCTTCCTGACCGAGACGGCGGAGTTCGCCGACGTCATCCTGCCCGCCAGCTCCTTCATGGAGAAGACCGGCACCTACAGCAACACCGACCGCCGCGTGCAGATCGGCCGGCCGGTGCGGGCGCTGCCCGGCGAGGCCCGGCAGGACTGGGAGATCCTCTGCGAAATCGCCACCCGCATGGGCTACCCCATGCGCTACGAGAGCGTCTCCGACGTCTTCGACGAGCTGGTGGAGGCCACGCCGCTGTACAAGAACCTGGACTACGAGCGCCTGGGCGACACCGGACGCTGGTACCCCTGCCCCAGCCCGGACTCCGAGGGCGAGCGCGTGCTCTTCGGCGACAGCTTCCCGCTGGGGCGCGGGCGCTTCGTGCCGGCGGAAATCGCCCCGGCGCCGGACATGCCGGACGACGATTTCCCTTTCATTCTCAATACGGGCCGTCAACTGGAACACTGGCACACCGGCGTGATGACCCGCCGCTCCCGCGCCCTGGACGCGCTGGCCCCGGAGGCGCGGGTGGAAGTGCATCCGGAGGATGCCGCCGCGCTCGGCGTCAGCGGCGAACAGCTGGTGCGCGTCAGTTCCCGGCGCGGCAGCGTCCGGCTCAAGGTGAAAATCACCGACGACGTGGCCCGCGGCACCCTGTTCATCCCCATGCACTTCCGGGAAGCGGCCGCGAATCTGCTCACCGACCCGAGCCTGGACCCCTACGCCAAGATCCCCGAGTTCAAGATCTGCGCGGTGAAGATCGAGAAGGATGCCGAGCGGGCCGCGTGACGCGGCGCGTTCGCGATCCGCGGAGCAACGGGATGTGCGCAGAGAGGAGTCAGCCGCAGATTAA
>JASFMS010000107.1:0-6591 GCA_050117435.1 Ectothiorhodospiraceae bacterium
GATGCCGCCCCGACCGGGTCAGCCCCGAGGATTCATCCTCGAGCGCCATGCCACTCGCCGAGATGTCGCGCACCCGCGGATGGTGAAGCCTTCCCTGGGGGTCGCTGACATCAACGCCCTCGAGCGATGACCGCACCCTTGCGGCGCGTTCCGTTCCGCTGCGCTCCACGATGGTGGGGTAGGAAAAACGAAGGGCCACCGGAAACCCGGATGGCGGACGCTCCAGCTGGAGATCGAAACGGAACAGATAGCCGCCCTGCTCGGCGGTCATCTGCAACCGGTCGGCGCCGATCAGCTGCATCAGGACTTCCGCGTCGGCGCTGGAAGGATCCAGTAGCAGACCACGCTCCCCCACAGGCCGGTCCGGTCCCGGCCGGGATTCGGAAAACAGCTCGCGCAGGTAACTCAGCTCCTCGGCCGAGAGATGGTTCTCCACGTCAGACGCCATGGCGCCCCCCGGAAACAACCGTATTCGGAACAAGCATGCGCCTCACGGCCGAACCGCGCAACCCCAGCGGATACAGTCCATTACGTCATTCCAACCCTGTCCGGCGGGCTCCGCAACCGGCACTTCCGCTTGACCGGCCTCACGGGTCCGGCCATCGTAGCCGCCGGTAACGGATCGGATGCACGCAATGTTCTGGATCGGCAAGATTATCGGCGCGCTCCTCGGCTACTTGGCCTGGGGGCCGTTCGGGGCGGTAATCGGGCTGCTGCTCGGTCACTGGTTCGACACCGGGCTGGCGCGAACGCGCTATGGCCTCGGCGATCTCAAGCGCGTGCATGAGGTCTTCTTCCGCACCACGTTCCGCGTCATGGGCCACGTCTGCAAGGTTGACGGCCAGGTCACCGAGGCGGAAATCGCCGCCGCCGAGTCGGTGATGCGGCAGATGAATCTCCCCCCGGAACGCCGTCGCGCCGCCATCGAGCACTTCCAGGCCGGAAAGGCCGCCGATTTCGACCTCGACGCGGCCCTCGACGAGTTCCGCTCGGTCTGCCGAGGCCACCTCTATCTGGTGCGGATGTTCCTGGAAACCCAGATTCAGGCCGCTCTGGCGGACGGTCACGTTGCCGAAGGGGAACGGCGGGTCCTGCTGCACATCGCCCGGCGGCTGGGCTTGTCGGAATCGGACTACCAGCGCCTGGAGGCATTCCTCACCGGCAGCTACCAGCGCACACACGCCGGCCCGACGCGGGAGGATGGCCTGCGGGCCGCTTACCGGGAACTCGGGGTGACGCCGGACGCCTCGGACACGGAAGTCAAACGGGCTTACCGTAAACTGATGAGTGAGCACCATCCGGACAAGCAGGTCGCCAAAGGGCTTCCCGAGGAGATGGTGAAACTCGCTCACGAGCGAACCCAGGAAATCCAGGCGGCCTACGAAATGGTCAAGGAATCCCGGGGCATGAAATAGGAACCGCGCGACCTCGCCCGGCATCTATCCATGGAGAGGATAGGAGGTCTTCTCATGGCTGTTCGCAATACGGTCTCGGAATGGGGCATCCCGGCCCGGGTGTTCCACTGGCTGGTGGTCGCCGGGGTTGCGGGGCTGAGCGCGCTGGGTTGGGTCATGGTCTACTGGCCTCTCAGTCCCACCCAGTTCCGTCTCTACGCCTGGCACAAAGCCGCGGGCGTCATCGTTCTCGGCGTGGTGCTGCTGCGGCTGCTGTGGCGGCTGTCTAACCGGGCGCCCGCGCTGCCCGACGGCATGCCCCTGTGGGAAAGACGGGCGGCGCACCTGTCCCACTGGGCGCTTTACGCCCTGCTGTTCGCGCTGCCGATCACCGGCTACCTGATCAACTCGGCGGCGAACTTTCCCCTTTCGGTGTTCGGCCTGTTCACCCTGCCGAATCTGACCGGCGAAAACCCGGCGCTGGAAGACAGCGCGAAGCTTGCCCACCTGACGCTGTTCTGGATACTGGCGGCCGTCGTCGCCGTCCATGTGGCCGCCGCGCTGAAACACCACTTCATCGATCGCGACGACGTACTCCGGCGTATGCTGGGCACACGGCGCAAATCGCAGGGAGACCGCTGATGCGCACATTGCTGACCGTCATCCTCCTGGCAACGAACGTGGCCGTTTATGCCGCCGACTGGACGGTGGATCACGGGCGCAGCCGGCTCGGCTTTACCGCCACCCAGCAGGGCGGAGAATTCCAGGGCCGCTTCCGGGAGTTCACGGCGGACATGCGGTTCGCGCCCGAAGACCCCGCCGGCGGGGCCTTCGACGTCACCATTGACGTGGCCAGCGTCGACACCGGCAGCCGGCAGCGTGACCGTTTCCTCCCGGGAAAGGAATGGTTCGACGCGGACACCTACCCCGAGGCCCATTTCCGCGCCTCGTCCATCCGCCGCATCGACGACGACCGCTACGAGGCGGCCGGCACGCTCACCATCAAGGGCAACAGCCGGGAGATACGGTTACCGTTCCAATGGACCCAGGAAGGCGACACCGCGCAAATGAAGGGCGAGGTGGCCATCGACCGCACCGACTTCGACGTGGGCGAGGGCGAATGGGCGAGCGACGATCCCGTTGGCCGCAAGGTGACGGTGGAGGTGGATCTTGTTTTGCAGAGGCAGACGGGAAGTTAGCCGCAGATGGACGCCGATTAACGCAGATGGTTGTTAGCCACAGATGAATGGGATGTATCGGATTTATTGATTTGCGTGGCGGGGTGGCGCGCCGCGCCGCGTCCATTTCCTGGCAAGACTTCAGCGGCTGTCGGCTTTCCAGCCGGCGTGCTGGAGAGAACGGTGACTAGAAGTCCAATCTTTCACCTTATCCGATTCATCCAGTTCATCTGTGGCTAAACGAAACAAGCGTTCACCCACATTCATCTGCGGCTCAAGCAACTAACGCCCGATCCGGGCCCGATAGCGAATCTCCGTTGCAGACTGCGCCGGCAGATCGATGCGCCAGGTGGCGCCGCTCGCGGATGTGTCCGCGGGCTCGGGGTCGGACTTCACCAGCTCGAAACCGCCCCCCAGCTGTTCGTTCACCTGCACACTGGCCGTGCTGTCACCCCGATTGCGCAGCTGAATGCGCCAGGCCACCTCGTAGCGGCGGTCGGAGAGGCGCTGAAACGCCTCCTGGTGGCGCTCGGCAACCACGTCGAAGGCGCGCCCCAGAGTCAGTTCGAGAGGCTCTCCGACGGGAGTGTGGTCGATTCGGTCCTCGCCCAGAAAACGCGGCGGCGCGTCCCCGGACCGGTCCAAAACCCGCACCACGCCGCCGGGTAGCGGCTGGCCGCCGTCGGCCGGCCGCTGAACCTCCAGCTGCACGGTCACCGGCGGCGTCTGCGGCTGCTGCAACGGTCGCTGCAGCGCGCCGACCCCCGTCACCCGAAACCGTTTGGTGACCTTCAGGTCACCCGCGTCCAGCAACCGCACCCCCAATGACTGCCCGGCCGGCAGAGTTACCGGTGTGGGCAGGTGGTAGAGGTGCCATGGCCCCGCCTCGCCGCGCGGAAGGCCGTCGGCCGCCTTGGCCGCGGCCATTTCCATGCGCTGCGGAGCGGGTCGGGCGTCCGATTCACGTGCCACGTCACCCGCCACCAACGCCACTCGGGCCTGACGAAACCCGACATCGGTGCCGTTGTGCAGCGTTGCCTTGCCCACGAGCGCCGCAACGTCTCCCTGCATGTCGAGCTCATAGGCCGCCTTCCAGCCCAACCCGCCAGTAAGGTAGGTGAGCGTCAGCCGCCGGGTGCCGCTGTCCTCCGCCACGGCGTCCACGCCCACGGCGGGTCCCGGTAGCAGGCCTTCGGGCGGGTCGGGGAAGACGATCCGCCAGGGCGCTCCTTCGCTGGCGTACTCCAGACGCCCGTCCACGCGCACGACAGGGGTGCCGTCGACCACGTCCTCCAGCCGACCCCGGCGCTGCGCCCAGTCCGCGCCAGGCCGCGGCGCCAGCACCACTTCACGCCCCCGATAGAGCTGCAGAAGGCGTTCCCTGGCCAGCCCCCGATCATCCATCCGCTCGTCCCGGATTCGCGCATTGCCCTCGAGCTGGAGCAAGAGGCTGTCCGCCTGGAACGTGCGCGGTAGCCCGGAGACGATGAATCGGTTCATGCCCGACAGCAGTGCGAGCTCACGGACCTCGCGCACCAGTGCGAAACCTCCCTGGTACAGCGTGAGATCCAGGGACTGCCGCGTATCCCCGGACACCACCGTCCCGTCGGCACCGCCGCTCAGCGGGTCCGCCGCCACGGCCGCAAGATCCAGGCTCGCCGGCGCTGCTGTCGCCGCTGCCGCCTGTGCCGACATCGCCACTGCCGCGACTGAGACCACCCATCGAGCCCGCGCCCACATGCTCCCGGTCATTCCTGCTCCACCTCCACGCCGCTGTCCCGCAGACGCTGCACGATTCCCTGCGGACCTGCCAGGTGCCCGCCGCCCACCACGATCAGATGGCTGCGCCCGTCAGCCAGCAGGCCGCGGATGCGCTCGGTCATGGTAGCGTTGCGATCGTCCAGCAGGCGCTTCTTCAGCCCCTGGGCATCGTCCGGGAACTGATCGAGCAGCGCCTTGTAGAACGCATCGAGATCGCCGGCTTTCCAAGCGTCGACGAACTCACGGGTCTGCTGTGTGAACGAATCCATGTCCGTCACGGATGCCATGAGCAGGCGCTCCTGCTCGGCCTCGGACATCCCGGAAAGAAGGCGCAGCTGTGCCGCTATGCTCTCCAGCTGCAACACCGGGCGCTTGGGACCGACTTCGCGGATCAGGTAGGCCTCGATGCCCAGCTGCTCGGACCAACCGGCGTGGTGGAGCACCGCCAGCGTGATGGTGTTGGAGGCGAGCCAGGGTCGCTGGCGAACGATCACCTCCCGGGGGATTTCCAGATGGTCGGCCGCGGCGGCGACCTTCTGCCATCGCTTCTGTCCAAGCTCCTGGTCGAGCCCGTCGCCCGGCGGATAGACGCCGTTCTCGCGGACGAACAACGCGGCCTGCGCGGTCCCGCCACCGCGAATGTCCGCCTCCAGCACCAGCGTGTCGGATTTCGCCGCCGCGCTCTTGATGCTGTACGGCAACGGATAGAGGGAACGCTTTCCCATGTGCATGGAGCCCACCAGCCAGGAGGGCTTCCCGTGCTCCCCGTCGAGGCGAAAAATCAGGCCCCTTTCGGTACCCGCCGCGGCCGGCGCCGCATTGAGCAGCGTAAGGCCGAGACACACGGCCGCCGCCACCGCGAGATGGCGGCGCGCGCCGAGGGCGAATCGCGAATGCGCAGACATGTTCACATCCCCACAAGCCAAATGATCAGGGGAACAACGATGGCCGTCAGAGCCCCGTTGAGTCCCATGCCCAGACCGGAAAACGCGCCCGCCTTTTCGTTTTCCTGAAACGCGCGGGCGGTCCCGATCCCGTGAGCGGCGACCCCCATGGCGAAGCCGCGCGTGTCCGATCGGCGGATACCGATGGCCGAGAGCAGGGGCGGACCGATTACCGCACCGGTTATCCCGGTAAGAATAACCAGTACGGCCGTAAGCGAGGGAAGCCCGCCCACCTTTTCGGCAATACCCATGGCAATGGGCGTGGTGACGGACTTGGGCAGCAGGGACAGCAGGGTCTGCGGCGTCAGCCCCAGCAAGTAGCCGATAGCCAGCGCAGATATCACCGCGGTTACCGACCCCACCGCGAGGGCCACGGTCAGCGGCAACCAGAGGCGGCGCAGGGTCGGCAGCTCGCCGAACAGGGGAACCGCGAGCGCCACCGTGGCGGGCCCCAGCATGAAATGCACGAACTGCGCGCCGTCAAAGTAGACGGCGTAGGGCGTTCCCGTGGCGGCCAGAATGGCCACGAGCGCCGTCACCGCCAGCAGTACCGGATTGAGCAGGGCCAGTTCGCCGCTGGCATGGTAGATCCGATGGGCCAGGTAATAGGTGACGACCGTGACCGTCAGCCACAGCAGCGGTCGCTCCGCCAGGTAGACCCAGATCTGGGCGATCGCTTCCATGGCTCAGTCTTCCCCGGCACGGCGGCGGGTGAGCACGGCCATGGTTCCGGCGGTGGCGGCCACCGTGATCGCGGTGCTGAGTATCAGCGTGACTCCCAGCGCCAGCCATTGCTCGGCGATACGGTGGAGGTGGGCGATTATCCCGACGCCGGCGGGCACGAACAGCAGTGACAGGTGGGACAGCAGGCCCCGGCAGGTATCCCGCAGGGGTAACGGTGCTGTGCCGCGCAGCATCAGTGCCGCGAGGAGCAGCAGCATTCCCAGGACCGGCCCCGGCAACGGCAGGGACAGCACTCGGGAAATCACCTCGC
This sequence comes from Ectothiorhodospiraceae bacterium, assembly GCA_050117435.1. Classification (GTDB taxonomy): domain Bacteria; phylum Pseudomonadota; class Gammaproteobacteria; order Nitrococcales; family Nitrococcaceae; genus JASFMS01. The sequence goes on from JASFMS010000107.1 coordinate 6,272, forward strand.
CGGCAAGCTGAAACAGCAGAAGCACCGCTATCGAACCGACCATACGCCCCCCTTGTTTGTCACCCGCCCGCGACGTCAGAGACGTTTCCGCCGAACCCGAGGAGACCATTCAACGAATTGCCTTTCGTGCTGGAATCGGCGGCATTCCGTCAGAACGCCCCCCGAAACACTACACCCGGGACGGCGCCAAGCTTTCACCGCCGCTTTGCCGGCAGGACCAGCCCGCGCAGTCACGGAGTGTGCCGCTGAGCGTGGACGACCCGGAGGCCGTCACGAGCACGGCCATGTCGGTCGCAGCGCCCCTGCCCGCACCCGGGCCG
>JASFMS010000108.1:0-6546 GCA_050117435.1 Ectothiorhodospiraceae bacterium
GCTGGAAGGCACCTACCCGCTGCCCGAGGCCCAGCTCGACCGCTTCATGTTCGAGATCGTGCTGGACTACCTGCCGGAGGACGAAGAGCTGGCCGTGGTCCAGGCCACCACCGGACCGGCGGCGGCCGGGCTACAGGCGATCATCTCCCGGGATCGGCTCATCGACTACCAGCGGCTAACGCGCCGGGTAACCGTGGCCGACGACGTGGCGCGCTACGCCGTGCAGGTGGCCCGGGCTTCCCGTCCCGGCACCCCGGCGGCCGCCCAGGCGGCGCAGCGCTGGCTGACCTACGGCGCCAGCGTCCGTGCCGCCCAGTACCTGGTGCTCGCCGGCAAGGCTCGCGCCCTGACCCAGGGCCGGGTGCACGTGGGCTTCGACGACGTGCGCGCCCTGGCCCGTCCCGTCCTTCGGCACCGGCTGCTGCGCAACTTCCAGGCGGAATCGGAACAGGTGAGCGTGGATTCGCTCGTCGACGAGCTGCTGGCATCGGTAACGCCGCAGCGACAGAGGGGGACGGCGTAATGGGCTCCGGTGCGACAACGTCCAGCGGCTCCCGCGCAACACCCGGCGGCCGCGTTGCGGCGGCGCGATTCGTGGACCCGGTGGTGCTCGCTCGCATCCGCAACCTGGAGCTGGTCTCCCGAATGGTGGTGGATGGCTTCATCAGCGGCCTGCACCAGGCGGTATTCCGCGGCGTCTCGGTGGACTTCGCCGAGCACCGCCCCTACGTACCCGGCGACGACGTGCGCCGCGTGGACTGGCGGCTCTACGGGCGCACCGACCGGCTCTACATCAAGACCTTCGAGGCGGAGACCAACGCCGACGTCATGTTCCTGCTGGACGTTTCCGCCTCCATGGGTTACGCCAGCCGCGGTCTCAGCAAGCTGGACTACGGACGTCTGGTGGTCGGCTGCCTGGCCCACCTGGTCGGCCGCCAGCGGGACCGGGTCGGTCTCGCGGCCTTCGGCCTCGACAGCGTGGAGATGATGCTGCCCTCGGCCCGCCGCCGCGACGCCCTCATGCGCACCCTGGACCACCTCCAGCCCGGGGGGAGCGGCGATCTTTGTTCCGCCGTTCGCAACATCGCCCAGCGTCTGCGCCGCCGAGGCATCGCCATCGTGGTATCCGACTTCTACGCCGAACCCGACGCCGTGGCCGCGGCGCTGGACGAGCTGCGGCTGCGTGGTCAGGAGGTGATCGCCGTGCACATTGTCGACCCCGCCGAGCGGGACCTGGAGACTTCAGGACCGGTGGTTCTGGAAGACATGGAGACCGGTGCCCGGCTCCCGGTGGTGCCCTCGGAGGCGGCCGCGGACTATCGTCGACAGTTCGCGGAACACCGCCGGGCGCTTGAACAGACCCTCGGCGCCCGCCGGATGGATTACGCCTGCTTCGGCACCGACCGCCCCCTGGACCACGTGCTCCACCACTACCTGAGCACCCGTGCGTTCCGCGGACGTATCCGGCGCTGACATGGTATTCACGAACCCACTCCTCCTTGCCGGGCTGGCGGCCCTCGCCGTGCCGGTGCTGGTCCACCTGATCCAGCGCAGCGAACGCGGCGGCCGCCCGTTCCCGTCGCTGATGTTCGTCCGCCGCCTGCCCTTTCCGGCCCGCCGCCGCAGGACCCTGCGCGATCCCGCCCTGCTGGCCCTGCGCTGCCTGGCGGTGCTGCTGCTGGTCGCCGCCTTCGCGGGGCCGGACTTCGGCTGTCAGCCGCCGCCCTCCGCGGCGTCCCCCACGAGCCGGAACACCGTGCTGTTGCTCGACCGCTCCTACAGCACGAGCGCGGCACCGCGCTGGCAGGCGTTGCTCGGCGAGGCCAGGCGGCGGATCGCCGAGCTCTCCGACGGCGAGCGCATGGCCATCGTGACCTTTGCCGATGCCGCCACGGTGGCAGCGCCGCTGTCGTCGGACCGCACCGCCCTGCTGGCGCGGCTGGAGAGCCTGAAACCGGGAACGGGTGGAACCCGGCTCGCCGCCGGCGTGGATCTGGGTGAGCGGCTCCTCCGCGAAGCCGCGGGGACGGAGGCCCGGCTGGTGCTGATTTCCGATCTGCAGCGCAGCGCCGTCGACGCGCTGGACCTTCTCTACCTCCATGGTGGCGTAAGCCTGGAAGTGGTACCGGTGGCAGCCGCCGTGACGAACAACCTGGCGGTAATGGGCGTCTCCCTGGTTCCGCCGGCAGCGGCGCAGCCGCCCGCCGACCGGCTGAACGTGACCGTGCGCAATACCGGCTCGGCGCCGACGGCAGGCGAAATCACCGTGGCACTCGGGGAGCGGGTGGAACGGCGCCGGCTCGCCACCCTGACCCCAGGCGCCGCGAACACTCTGACCTTCCCCGTCGTTCGCGCCCTGGACCGGGCACTGCCGGTTCGCGTCACTCTCAGCCGCGACGCCCTGGCGGCGGACAACGAGCACCACGCGGTACTGCCCGCCGACCGGCCGCTGAGGGTCGGCCTACTCACCGCGCCCGCACCGTCGGTGGACACGGATTCGACCGTCTTTCTGCAACAGGCCCTGCGGGTCGTCAGCAACCCGGCCGTTCAGGTCCTGCCGTGGCGTCCCGACGACGACGCCCCCGACGTGGTTGTCGCCGGGGACGCGGCACTGGCGGATCCGGTTCCGCGGCAACGCCTGGAGCGCTTCGTCGCCGACGGCGGCGGACTCCTGCTGTTCATGACGGCGACCTCGCCCGCCGCGTCCCCCGCCCGCGGCTCGCCCCTGGTGCCCGCGGGAGTCGGGGAGCTGCGCGGCCAACCGGCGGGAGGGCTGGGCGTGGCGCCGAATCCCGGCGCGGCGGATCATCCGCTCTGGCGGTCTTCCGGAGTCGACGTCATGGAAGCCCTCGGCGGGGCGCGGCTGCTGACGTCCCGCCGGGTCGACGTCGACGATACCGACACGGTGCTCGCGGTACTCGACGACGGCGCGCCATGGCTGGTGGAACATCCGCACGGTCTCGGCCACACGGTACTCATGACCAGCGGGTTCGCCGGCATGTGGGGCAACGTGGCCCTGGAACCGGGGTTCGTGCCACTGCTGCGCGAGCTGGTGCGTCATCTGGCGAGGCGTCCCGCCCTGCCGCTGGCCGTCTCGCCGGGAGACGTGGTGGATCTGCGGAAACTCGCGGGCCCGGACTGGCTGGGCTACCTGTCCGCGGGCGGCAGCATCACCGTCGAGGCGCCCGGCGGCGTCCGGCGGCGCCTGAGCGGAGGTGAGCACCTTTTTCGAACGCCGGACCCGGGACTGTATCAGGCGCACCGGAGCGACGGCGGCGGAGACCCGGTGCTGTTCGCCGCCAACGTCGATCGGCGGGAGTCCCTTCTGGAACCGGTGGCGGAGGCGCAGCTGCGGGCACGGACCGCCCGCCGCCCGGCGCCGGAGAACACCGCCGCCACCGGCGTGACGGCGTCGACACAGGTCGCTGCACCGCCCGGCTGGTATCTCCTCGCCGCCGCGCTGGCGCTGCTATTTTTGGAAAGCCAGGCTGCAAACTGGCTGTCGTGGCAACGAACCTCGGCCGAAGGCCGAAGGAAAGGCCCCCCATGACCCTTCCCAAGGGCGCCCGGTATCGACTTCGCACCTGGCTGATAACCGTCCGGAGGCGCTGGTGGACCCGGCGCGCGCTGGAAACCCTGGCGGCCGTCCTGCTGCTGAGTGTCGTGGCGACGTTCGCCGCCGTTGCCTACATGGCCCATTGGCGCTTCGATGAAGGCGCGGTCTCCACTGCCCGCGCCGCCATCTATGTGCTGCTTCCGCTGGCGGCCGCGGCCATTGCGCTTCCTCGTCTGTTGCGCCGCCTCTCCACAACCGCGGCGGCCCGCTACGTGGAATCCCGCGTACCCGACCTGGACGCGCTGGTGGTCAGCGCCGCGGACGTGGAAGAGCGCTGCCATGCGGCAGGCCGTGCCCCGCGCCCCGGGTCGCTGGAGGATATTCTGCTCGAACGCGCCGCCGACGCTTGCGCGCGTTCAGAGGCGGTCGCCGGCCTGGAGTCGTCACGAATGCGTCGTGCCGCCGCCACCGTGGCGGCGACGGTTCTCGCTGCCGCCGCCGTCGGCCTGTGGGGGTCGGCCCCGTTGCGCCACGGGCTTGCGCTGCTGCTCGCGCCTTCCGCGGAACCGGCCGCCGGCAACCCGTACCATCTGCGGCTGAGTCCCGGCGACGCGGTGCTCGTGGCCGGCGACGATCAGGCGGTGTCCGCCCGGCCGGAAGGCTTCCGCCCCGATCTTGTGGAGCTTTTCGTTCGCAGCTCCGGGGAGAACGGCTGGAAACGCCTGCCCATGACCCCCGCCAACGGTTCCGACGCCCATGAAACGCTGCTTTTCAATCTGGACGGCGACCTGGAATACTACGCCCGCAGCGGAACCGTGGAATCCCCCCGGCACCGTCTTCGGGTGGTCCCCCGCCCCAAGGTAAGCCGCATCGACCTGCGCTACGAATTCCCCGCCCGCACCGGCCGGGCGCCGGAACTGGTCCGGGACGGCGGCCCCATCGACGGCATACGCGGCACCCGGGTGGAGGTTCGGGTGACTCCCGAGCGTCCGGCAGACGGCGGCGAGCTTGTGCTGGAAGACGGCGCACGGGTAGCGCTGACGCGAGGGGACGGCGTCCTCCGGGGCGTCGTGGAGCTGCAGCGCAACGGCCGCTACCACATCGATCTGCCCGCGGGCGCGGCCGGACCCGTGACGGCCAGCCCGGAATACCCGATCAGCGTTCGGGAGGACCGGCGCCCGACCGTGACCCTGCAGTGGCCCGGTCGCGACGCCCGGGTGAGCCCCATCGAGGAAATTCCCATCCGCGTCCGCGCCGAAGATGACGTCGCAGTGCGGAGTCTGGAGCTGGTCGTCAACATCAATGGCGGCGAGGAGCAGGTTGTCCGCTTTGAAGCCGACACCGCGGCGCCCACAGTGGCCGGGGGCACTCACCTCCTCTCGCTCGAAGGACTGTCCCTCTCGCCGGGCGACCTCATCTCCTACCACGCCCGCGCGACGGATGCCGCGAACGAGCCGGACCGGCTGGTATCCACCGACCTCTACTTCATGGATGTCCGCCCCTATGAGCAGCGGTATCACCGCGCCGCCGGCGGCGGTGGCGGAGGCGGCGGTGGCGGCGGCGCCGGGAACGCCGAGCTGACCGCCCAGCAGCGCTCCCTGGTGGTAGCGCTGTTCAAGCTGGAGCGCGACCGCGAAATCATGGACAAGGCCACCTTCCAGGAGCGTGCAGCGACTCTGGAGCAGGCACAGGCGCGCATCCGCGACCGGGTGGAGGCCGTGGTCCGACGCATCGCCCCCCGCGCCTTCGTTTCCGGCAACGACGGCTACCGCCGCATGGCCGAGGAAATGCCCCGAGCCGCCCGGGCAATGGTCGAGACGGAAGCCGCTCTGGCCGTACGCGAGCTGCCGCAGGCGCTCCCCCGTGCCCGCAAGGCGCTCCTTCACCTGCAGCGCGCGGACGCCGCCTTCCGCGACGTGCAGGTGGCGATGCAGAACAGCCAGGGCGCGGGCAACGGCGCGCAGAACGAGCTGGCCGACCTCTTCCGCCTGGAGATGGACAAGTTCCGCAATCCCTACGAGAGCCTGCAGCGCGGCCAGTGGAATCAACCGCAAAAGGCCCTGGACGACGCCCTCGACAAGCTCAGGGAACTGGCACGACGCCAGGAACGGGAATTGGAGCGGGCGCGCCTGCGCGGCGAGCGCGCCCAGGGCGGCGAGACCAGCCAGCAGGCACTCGCCCAAGAGGTGGAGAAACTGATGCGTGAGCTGCAGCGCCTCACGCGACATCGGAACCAGGCAAGCGCGGCCCAGGCGCGGAAGTCCCTGCAGGACCTGGAGGCGGCGAAGCGCGCCATGGACCGAGCGGGACGCAACGGCGACCCGGAGGCGGCGAAACAGGCGCTGGAGCGGCTGCAGACCGTGCGGCGGGAACTGGAGCGACAACAGCGTCCGGATCTGGCGCAGGGCATCGGCGAGGCCCGGCAGCAGGCGGAGGCGGCGGTCGCCGAACAACGCGACATCCAGCGCCGTCTCCGCAATGAGGACTCCCGGTCCACCAACCCGGGGGACGAAGACGACCGGACAACCGCGCAGCGCCAACGCGCCCTCGCGGACGACGTGCGCCGGCTGTCCCGGGAAATCGCCGGCCTGCAACGGCGGGCACGCGGCGAGAATCGAACCGAAGCGGCCTCCGAGCTGGAGGCCGCCGGCCGCGCGCTGCGACAGCGGCAGGTGGAAGCGCGCCTGCGGCGCGCGGCGGAGGCGCTGGAGCAGGGAGAATCGACGGGCGCGGGCGAAAGCAGCGCCACCGGGGAAGATCTGGAGGCCGTCCGGCAGCGGCTGGCCAGGGCGGAGGGAAAAGTTCGTGCTCAGGGCGCACCCGACGCCGAAGACACCCTGGAACGCCTGCAGGCCATGGTACGCAGCCTCAAGGCGGAGCAGCAGCGCCTGACGGATGCCGCCAACCGAGGCGACGGCGGCAGCACGTCCGGCGAACGGTCCCGCGCCGGAGCGCCATCCGCCAGCGGAGGCGGCGCCGCAGGCGACGGA
>JASFMS010000109.1:0-6536 GCA_050117435.1 Ectothiorhodospiraceae bacterium
CTGTGTGGAGTCCTGTCGCCGATTGACCCGCCACACGCGCCGCTCCGACTCCGGGAACGGTCTGCGTCGGCTGCCGGCGCGGCGAAGGTTTGAGCGGACGTCATGGCTGTGGGTGACGCACTATCGACACAGGGCGCCGTGGGGCCCGACCCTTCGTCAAGGGCCGGTGACCTGTGTTCGTTTCTGGACAACTATCTCCCTCCGCAACAGGTCCAGCGCGTTCATCAGGCCTTTCTGTTCGGCGCGAAGGCCCACGAGGGGCAGCGCCGTCTGTCGGGAGAACCCTACATCACCCACCCGCTGGCGGTGGCGCGGGTCCTGGCGGACATGCGCCTGGATGCCGAAAGCATCATCGCCGCCATACTGCATGATGTAATCGAGGATACTCCCACCGCCAAGGCGGAGATCGCCGAGCTCTTCGGCGAGGAGGTCGCCGAACTCGTCGACGGCGTCAGCAAGCTCACGCAGATCGACTTCAAGAGCAAGGCGGAGGCGCAGGCCGAGAATTTCCGCAAGATGGTCCTGGCCATGTCCCAGGACATCCGCGTCATTCTCATCAAGCTGGCCGACCGACTCCACAATATGCGCACCATCTGGGTGATGCCGCCCCACAAGCGATGGCGCATCGCCCGGGAGACGCTGGAGATCTACGCCCCCATCGCGCAGCGGCTGGGCATCAATACGCTGCGGGTGGAGTTGGAGGACCTGGGGTTTGCGGCGCTCTACCCGATGCGCTACCGGGTTCTCAAGGAGAAGCTGCGGCGTCAGCGGGGCAGCCGCCAGGAGATCATCGGCAAGGTGCGGCACACCTTGGAAGAGCGCCTGGCCGAGTCCGGCATCGAGGGGCGGGTGGTGGGCCGCGAAAAGCATCTCTGGAGCATCTACCAGAAGATGCGGGCGAAGCATTCCAGTTTTCACGACATTTTCGACGTCTACGGTTTCCGCGTCATCGTCGACAGCGTGGACACCTGCTACCGGGTGCTGGGAGTGCTGCACAGCCTCTACAAACCCATGCCGGGGCGGATAAAGGACTACATCGCCATACCCAAGGCCAATGGGTACCAGTCCCTCCACACCACGCTGCTGGGACCGCGGCGGATCCGCATCGAGGTGCAGATACGCACCCTGGAAATGGACAAGGTTGCCGAGGCGGGCATCGCCGCTCACTGGCTCTACAAGGAAGCGGACGACGCCTCTAACGTTGCCCACGCCCGCGCCCGGGAGTGGGTGCGGGGGCTGCTCGAAATGCAGCGCAACGCCGGCAATTCGCTGGAATTCATCGAAAACGTAAAGATCGACCTGCTGCCGGACGAGATCTACGTCTTCACGCCGCGCGGCGACATAATGGAGCTGCCTCGGGGCGCCACCGTGGTCGACTTCGCCTACGCCGTTCATTCGGACATCGGCGACAGCTGCATCGCCGCCATGGTGGACCACCGATTGACGCCGCTGCGCACGACCCTGGATACCGGGCAGTCGGTGGAGATCATCACCGCCCCCGTGGCCCGTCCAAATCCCGCGGGGCTGGATTTCGTCGTCAGTGCCAAGGCCCGTGCCGCTATCCGTCACAGCCTCAAGCGCATGCGTGGTGAGGAGGCGGTCAACCTCGGCCGGCGCCTGGTGAATCAGGCGCTGGAGGCGCTGTCGGTGCAGCTGGACGATATCCCGACCGAGCAGGTGGAAACCGCGCTGGAGGCGCTGGGTGCCGACAGTCTCGACCGCTTGCTGCAGGAGGTGGGTCTCGGTGAGCGCATGCCCTGGCTGGTCGCGCAGCGCCTCTCCGGCGTCAGCCCCGAAGGCGCGCCGTCCGGCGCCGGGGGCAGCAAAGTCCCGCTGACCATCCGCGGCACAGAGGGCGCCGTGGTGACTTTCGCGCGCTGCTGCCATCCGATCCCCGGGGACCCCATCGTCGGCTTCGCCAGTTCCGGTCGTGGCGTCGTGATCCATCATCAGGATTGCCACAACATTCGCGAGTACCGCAATCATCCCGAGAAATGGCTCGACGTGCAGTGGGATGCCGGCGTGACCGGCGAATTCCCGGTTTCCATTGCGGTGGACGTCGTCAACAAGCGCGGCGTCCTGGCCGACGTGGCGGCTGCCGTTGCCGATCTGGACTCGAATATCGAGGCGGTGGACATCGAGGAGCGCGAGGGCATGATCGCCACTATCCGGTTGCTCATGAGCGTGCGCGACCGGGTTCATCTTGCCCGCGTCATGCGGCGGCTGAGGGTGTTGAGTACGGTGCTGCGAATCAATAGAAAGAAGGGCTGAACCTCACAACCATCCGGAGTTCGCATGACGCGAGAGATAATCCATACGGACAACGCACCTCAGGCCATCGGTCCGTATTCCCAGGCCGTCAAAGTCGGGGATACCGTCTACCTCTCCGGCCAGATCCCGCTCGATCCGGCGAGCATGACGCTGGTGGAGGGGGGCGTTCAGGTGCAGGCACGACGCGTTTTCGACAATCTGCGCGCCGTCTGCCAGGCCGCGGGAGGCGACCTCGGCGATATCGTCAAGCTCAATATCTACCTGCCCGACCTCTCCAATTTCGCCCTCGTCAACGACGTGATGACCGAATACTTCACCGAGCCCTACCCCGCCCGCGCCGCCGTCGGCGTGGCCGCGCTGCCGAAAGGGGCCGACGTGGAAGTCGAGGGCGTACTCAGCCTGTCCGGCTGAGCGCCCGGCCGCTGCGCAGAGACCTCGTGGCTGCCACTGTCGGACGACCGGTAACCAGCCTCAAAGGAGTCGGTGCCCGCCAGGCCGAACGGCTGCAGAGACTGGGGGTCCACCGGGTGGAGGACCTGCTCCTCCACCTGCCGCTGCGCTATGAGGACCGGACCACCGTGCGCCCCATCGGCGGGCTCCGACCGGGGGAGGCGGTTCTCGTCGAGGGCACGGTGGAGCATTCCGAGATCGTCCACGGCCGTCGTCGCCGGCTTGTCTGCCGGCTCGCCGACGGTACCGGGGCCCTGGAGCTGGTCTTCTTTCATTTTCACCGCAATCAGCTGCAGCGCCTGAGCCGCGGGACGCGCATCGAGGCCTTCGGTGAGGCGCGGCCCGGCATGGGCATGCTGCAGATGGCTCACCCGGAGTGGCAGGCCGTTGCCGGTAACCGGCGAACCGGTGGCGATGCCGAGCTGACGCCGGTTTACCCCGCGACGGAGGGCCTGCAGCAGGCCACCCTGCGCCGACTGATCGGCCAGGCGCTGGACGAGGCCGCCGATCTGCTGCCGGAACTTCTGCCGGCCGATGTTGCGAGCGCCGAGGGATTGCCGCCTCTCGGAGAGGCGTTGCGCTGGATTCACCGTCCGCCGCTGGGGGTGCCGGTGCGCGAGCTGCTGGATGGCAGCCACCCGGCGGTGCGACGCCTTGCCTTCGAAGAGCTTATCGCCCACCGCCTAAGCCTGCTTCGACTGCGCGCCCGGATTCGGCGCTTCGCGCCCGCGCCCCGTCTTGCGGCCACGGGAGAGCTCGTCCCGCGCTTTCTGGCGTCGTTGCCTTTCGATCTGACAGCGGCACAACGCCGAGTCGCGGACGAGGTTGCCGTGGACATGGCCGCCGAGCACCCGATGCTGCGGCTCGTTCAGGGCGACGTGGGGTCGGGAAAGACCGTGGTGGCAGCGCTGGCAGCGCTGGCGGCGGTGGAGTCGGGTTGGCAGGCCGCCGTCATGGCGCCCACCGAATTGCTGGCCGAACAGCACTACCGCAACTTCCGCGCGTGGCTGGAGCCTCTCGGGGTCGTCAGCGACTGGATTTCCGGCCGCGTGGGCAATGCATCCCGCCGCGAGCGGCTCGAGGCACTTGCGGATGGGACGACACGGGTGGCCATCGGCACGCACGCCCTCTTTCAGGAGCAGACCGCGTTCCAGCGCCTGGGGCTGGCGATCGTCGACGAGCAGCACCGCTTCGGCGTGCATCAGCGACTGGCACTGCGGGAGAAGGGGGCCGCCACCGGCTACCAGCCGCATCAGCTGATCATGACCGCGACGCCCATCCCCCGCACGCTGGCCATGACCGCGTATGCCGACCTGGATACCTCGGTAATCGATGAGCTGCCGCCGGGGCGCAAGCCCGTGACGACCGTTGCCGTTCCCGACAGCCGTCGCGACGAGGTGATCGAGCGGGTCCGCAACGCCTGCGCCCGGGGTCGGCAGGCGTACTGGGTGTGCACGCTGGTGGAGGAATCCGAGGCCCTGGAAGCGGAGGCCGCCGAGGCGACGGCCGAACGCCTGCGCGAAAACCTTCCCGAGCTGCGGGTGGGGCTGGTGCACGGCCGGGTCAAGGGAGCCGAGAAAGAGCAGGTCATGAACCGCTTCGAGGCCGGTGAGCTCGATCTCCTGGTAGCCACGACGGTCATCGAGGTGGGTGTGGACGTCCCCAATGCCAGTCTTATGATCATCGAGAATCCGGAGCGTTTGGGCCTGGCCCAGCTCCACCAGTTGCGCGGCCGCGTGGGGAGAGGTCGGGAGGAGAGCAGTTGCGTGCTGCTCTACCACGGCCCGCTGTCCGATGGCGCGCGCTCGCGCCTCGCCGTGCTGCGGGAGAGCAACGACGGCTTCCGCATCGCCCAGCGCGACCTTGAGTTGCGGGGGCCGGGTGAGCTCCTCGGTACGCGCCAGACAGGTGCCCTTACCTATCGGATCGCCGACCTCTCCCGGGACGGCGATCTGCTTGCCTCGGTCCAGCGCCACGCCGACGGCCTGCTTCGCGACCATCCCGACGTGGCGCGCGCTCTGATCGACCGCTGGGTGGGGGAGGGCGAGCGCTACGCCCACGTCTGAGCGGATACCGGGCATGCGGCGGCTTCCGGTACATGCGAGAATGCGCGCCGGCGCGAGCAACGGAAACAGGATTTCGACGCATGCCATCCCACGGAGCCCTCCATTGGCAGCCCCGTAAGGCACCCCGGGCCGGCGATACCCCGCGGTCGCTGCACGCCTGGCTGAACGAGCCGGGTTCGCTGACGGGGCGCATGCGCCGGGCCTGCGGGGAAGCGTTCAACGTGGAGGTGCTGCGACAGAGCTGGGGCGGCGTCTGGCGTGATGAGGCGCGTCGACTCGATCTGCGCCGGGGCCGCGTGGCCTGGGTACGCGAAGTGCTGCTGTGCAACGGCGCCGAACCATGGATCTATGCCCGTACCATAATGCCGGAGCGGGTTCTGCGAGGACACTTCCGCCGTTTGCGCCATCTCGGGCGGCAGCCGCTGGGGAGAATACTCTTCGGCCGCCATCCGGTGAGCCGCGGGGCGATCGAGGTGGCCGACCTGCGCGAGGGCGACGGCCTATACACGCGCGCCGCCGAACTGGTGGCGGTGCCGAGCCTGCTGTGGGCGCGACGGTCCATCTTCCGGGTGGGAGGGCTGTCGATGCTGGTCACGGAAGTCTTTTTGCCGCACCTGGTCCGAGGGGAGGCCGGCCGCGGTGTTGGGGCGTTCGGGGAGGACTGACGGAATGGAGTTGGCGGCAAACCGGTTGTTCGTTCGCCTGGGCCACTATGCGCGTCTGGCGCGCCTGGACCGGCCCATCGGCAATTTTCTCCTTCTCTGGCCCATGCTCTGGGCACTCTGGCTCGCCGCGGAGGGACCGCCGAAGCCGTTGGTCCTGGCCGTGTTCGTGCTCGGCGTCGTGGTTATGCGTGCGGCCGGGTGCGTGATCAACGACTACGCCGATCGGGATTTCGACGGCCACGTGAAGCGCACCCGGACCCGGCCGCTGGCGACCGGGCTGGTCTCCGAGCGAGAGGCCCTGACGTTGTTCGTGGTTCTGTGTCTTATCGCCTTCGCCCTCGTGCTGCTGATGAACGCACTGACGATCAAGCTGTCCGTGGTGGGCGTTCTGCTGGCGGCAAGCTATCCGTTCATGAAGCGCTACACCTACCTGCCCCAGGTTCACCTGGGAGCCGCTTTTGGCTGGGCCATCCCCATGGGGTTCGCGGCGCAGACCGGCGCCCTGCCGCCGCTGGCCTGGCTGGTGTTCATCGCCGCCGTGGTGTGGGCGACGATCTACGACACCCAATATGCCATGGTGGACCGCGACGACGACCTGAAGATCGGCATCAAGTCCACCGCGATCCTTTTTGGCGAACAGGACCGGCTTATAGTCGGCCTGCTGCAGGTGCTCATGACCCTCATCCTGCTCGCCGTCGGCATTCGGGCCGGGCTCGGCGGCGCGTATTACGGCGCCGTCGCCGTGGCAACCCTGTTGTTCGTCTACCAGCAGTACCTGATGCGGGACCGAGACCGCGATGCGTGTTTCCGGGCGTTTCTGAACAACAACGTCTACGGCGGCATCGTTTTCATCGGGATCGTGCTGAATTACATGTATGCGTGAAAGAAAGGACTGAAGGTCTGAAGGACTCAAGGACTGGGGTTGGTCGCTGTAACCACTGGTTTGGGCGGCCATTGTCGGGGTAGGCGGCTTCGCTCTCTGGATGCCGTCGCTTCGCCCGCTATGCATGGCTCCTCGGTCCTGTCCCCCCCTCAGCACTCCCGGCACTCGTAGGATGGGCAGAGCAGAGCGATGCCCATCAGT
>JASFMS010000110.1:0-6517 GCA_050117435.1 Ectothiorhodospiraceae bacterium
CGAGCGGCTCTTCCGGAACAAGCTCGCCTGCACTCCCGGTCAGTACTACATGGAGCTGCGCCTTAACAGGGCACGCCAGCGACTGCTGCATACCGACGAGTCGGTGACCGCCGTGGCGCAGAGCCTGGGGTTTCGATCGGTTTCCCATTTCAGCCGCCGCTACTCCGCGTTTTTCGGCGTGACGCCGAGTGATGAGCGGCGTCGCGCCGCGCCCTGAGGAAACGCTGAACAATTCCCGTGTGTTTCAGCGCATCCCCAGCCGGCACTTTTCGGTAGATCTTCCGGCGACCAGAGTTGCCACGTGCTCCGTAATTGCCCGAAAGAGCGTTGAAAGCCGCGGTGGCCGTAGGACGGTTGTTCCCGGGCGAAGACCACGTCCATTCCCATGACTCACGGAGTCATATTCCCAGCCCTTTTCATTGACTGATTCGTCCCGACGGAAACTATTACGGGGAGACGCCGTCAGACGAAGTGACCGCCGAAGGCTGGCTAGGCATATCGGTACGTGGGGAACGCCTCTGGATCGAAAAGGCTTTCTGTTCCCATTCGTATAAGCCTGGCGGACGCCGGCAACAGCGGTCGCCGACTCTACTGGCCGAGGGAATTCGCAGGCGGAGTTCCGCCGGCGATACGAATGGATATCTCCGAAGGAGCGGTCATGATCAACCTGTCCAGACGGCGCTTTCTTTCCCACGCGGCAATTGGCGGCCTACTGACTGCGGCTGCGCCGTTAACCCCTCGAATGGCACAGGCCGGAGGGAACAATACGCGGGCAAAACCCACCGGAATAAGTTTCTTTGGCGCGGGCTTCTATCCCATGGTCGCGCACGTAGTCGCCGGGACAACGCTTCGTTTCAGCAATCGCGGTGCCCAAACCCTGAGCATGGCCAGCGCCCCCCATGCGCCTGCCAAGCTAGGGGCAAGCGTGGCCGCGAACGACGACGCCAACGTTCATTTCCCCAAACCCGGCATCTACCTGATCTACGACAACAGCACCACCCGATTCGACGGCGACGTAGGCCAAGTAGTGGCGCGCAAATCGTCGGCTTCATACCCGCGCCCCGCGTACGCGATTGTCGTTGCCACCGACAAACGCGGTCTCGGGCTGGAACCACAGAAGCCGGAGGTCGTTATTCCGGAGTCAACCATGACCTTTCGGCCGTGGTCGCTCGTGGTTACCGCCGGTGAGGCCATCCATTTCGACAACGAGGATGGTGACATGCACGTGGCCATGCCGGCATCGGAACCCATGCTGATGCCGTTATCGGCGCACCGTGAATCCGGCCCTGAAGGAGAAGCCGGTCTGTGGCTCGAAAAGATGAACGCCTTTGCCCCAATGAAACTGCCCGGAAATGGCGGCAGGGCGACACTGACATTGAGCCAGCCCGGCGTGCATCATTACTTCTGCCCCGTGCATGCCGTTTACGATGCGCAAGCCAGAACATTCGCTCCATTGCGAAGCTACGGCGGCTATCCGTTCATCATGGACGGCGTCATAGTGGTTCTGCCCAAGTGACACGCAAGGCAATAAGGCCACCGCACAACGAAAGGAAGAGTCCCGAGGTCGGAGTATCGCGGATGATATCCGGGGCGGCCTGTCCCGGTCGCAACCGGGGCGTCCAGCCGCTCACTCGAACCGCAGCAGCTCGCCGTTGCGGTCGAAGGCCAGATAAGCGGAGAGGTCGCCGCCCGCGTGCACTGTCTTGACCATGGCCTTCATGGCCTCGTCGGCGTGTTCCGGCGAGGGCGGGTTGCCGCCGTTGCCAGCCAGCGCGGCAACCAGCACGATCTGCCACTCCTCACCCATGTGCCGGGACTCCTCCGCCAGCGCTTCGAAGCTGCTGAGCTCGTCGGGAGTCTTGTCCACGTACATCACGGGCAGCAGCGCCCCGCCCTGCCCGGCGTGGTAGCGGGCGGCCTGCTGCTCGTCATAGTCCTCCGGCAAGCCGGTTTTCAGAAACAGGAACAGCAGCCGCTGGGGGTCCGGCTGCTCGGCTGCAGCCTGGAGGAAGGACTGGAAGTCCACGATTTCGGTCATTTGCTCACCACTGGTCTAACGCCCTTTCACCCACCCCCGGAAAAGCAAGGCCGGGCACGGCCACGGGCGGCGTCTCCTTGAACGTTTCCGATCTTCTCACTTCCGGACCGCCCGGCGTCAATCGGAGCCGACACCGACAAGGCCGGACCGGGGTCGCAGCCCGAACCAGACGACGCCGGCCGCAAAAAACTGAACCGCGGCACCGAGCCCCAGAGCCTGTCGCAACCCGTCGGCACCGCCGCCGGCAACCGCATGGACAGAGCCCAGGACCGCCACGCCCAGCGTCGCGCCAACCATCCGTGCCACGTTGATGAGAGACGCCGCCGTGCCCGAGCGCGCCGCGGAAACCGCACCCATGGCCGTTTCCATGAGCGGCCCTGTAGCCATGCCCATTCCGAGCCCGGCCAGTGCAAGCCCGGTCTCGCTGGCCGCGATGGAGACGCGGCCGCTCGTGGCGCCGATGAGAATCACGCCGCACGCCATGGTTGCGAGTCCCGCGCCGGTCACGAAGCGTCTCCCCCAGCGCGCCGTCAGCATTCCCGAAAACGACGACACCAACATGAACACGCCGGCCATGGGCATCAGCGCCACTCCGGCGCCCGTCGGACCGAACACGCCCCTGCTCTGCCACGTCAGGGGGAGCAGAAACAGCACCCCGTACATCCCGAAAGTCATTCCGGCGGTCGCGGCCATCGCCCGGGAGAAGGCGGAGACCCGGAAGAGGTGCAGCGGAATCAGCGCCTTCGCCCCCATACGGCGCTCCACCGGGATCAGAAGGCCAAAGGCCACCACGGTGACGGCTGCTGCGACGGCTGCCAGGCCGGGGGCGGAGTGGGCTTCGATAGCGGTGCCCGCAACACCGGCAAGCGCGGCCGCACCCAGCACCTGCCCGGCCGGATCGAACCGGCGTCGGCGGCGGGCACGCGACTCCGGCAGCACAGTGGGCGCCGCCAAAACTGCCGTCAGCGACAACGGCATCAACGCAAGGAAGACGCTGCGCCAACCAAAGTGATCGATAAGCAGACCGCCGAGTGTCGGGCCCAGCGCCACCGCAAGGCCGTTACAGCCCGCCCAGATCCCCAGCGCACGGCCACGCTCGACCGGATCCGGCCATGTCACGCGAACAATGGCGAGTGAAGCCGGCAACAGGAGTGCCGCACCGGCGCCAGCGAGTGCCCGCCCGGCGATCAGTGAAGCTGCGGTAGGTGCGACCGCGCAAGAGAGCGATGCGCCGGTGAGCACACCGGCACCGACCATGAACATCCGTCGCCTCCCCGTCAGGTCGGCGAACAAGCCGCCCGTCAGCAGCAGTGCGGCGTAAACCAGGTTGTAACTGTCGAGAATCCACTGCAGCTTGCCCATTCCGGCATGGAAGTACTGACCGATGGGCCGGGCCGCCAGATTGACCACGGAGGTATCCAGCTGCGCAACCAGAACCGCCGCGCACAGCGTCGCCAGAATGAGGGTGGGGCTTCGGGACCGGTGCGTCCCTGTCCCGGTTGGAACCACCGCCGGTAGATTCGTGCTCATAGGCTGGCCTCCTGTAAACGTGGAGAATTGCGGGGGAAGCGGGACCGGGACTGTAGCCTTCGCGGGCATGGAGTTGTTTCGATGCCCGTCGAAGCTTTCGGCACGGCACTGGAGCTACCATTGGCACGGAGCCTGGAGGCGCGGAATGTCCAACGAAACGAACGTGCCCAGTGTCGCCTCGCTGATCGCCGACCCGACCCGGTGGGCCATGTTGCTGATGCTGCTGGACGGCAAGGCCCTGCCGGCGGGCGAGTTGGCCTACGCAGCGGGCGTCACGGCGCAGACGGCGAGCGCGCATCTGTCAAAGCTGCTGAACGGCGGCGTGCTGCAGATGGAGCAACAGGGCCGGCACCGCTACTACCGCCTCGCGGGCGATCACGTGGCCGATGCCCTGGAAGGTCTCGCGGCGATCAGACCGCGGCCCCGGCCGCGGCGCAGGGCGCTCAGTAGAAACGCGTACCGGCTGCGCTTCGCGCGCTGCTGTTACAACCATCTGGCCGGACAGCTGGGCGTGGGTCTGACTCGGGCGCTGGTGACTCGGGGCTTTCTGGCCCCGGCGCCGGACAAGCGCTTCGAAATAACCGCCGCCGGAACGGAATGGTTCTCACGGATCGGTGTGGACGTGTCCGCCCTGCCCGCGGGCCGCCGCGGAACGGCCCGCCAGTGCCTGGACTGGACCGAGCGCGACCATCACCTTGCGGGACCGCTGGGGGTGGAACTGCTGACAGCGCTCGTTGCCCGCGGATGGCTGCGGCGCTCCGACGAGTCCAGGGCGCTGCACCTGACGCCGAAGGGCAGAGCCGAATTGCAGCGGCGGCTCGACATAACATTCACTCCCTCCGGGGATGTGGCCGGCGCCGCGGAGGCCGGACGCGCCGTCGATTGAGCCAGGCCGAAGCCCCCCGCATGCGCTGACCGCCACACGCGGCTCCCCGGTATCGCCGGAGCACGCCCCGCCCGCAAACAAATTTGCGGTTTCGCTTTTCGCAAATCGCCTGCACGGCGCCCGTCACCCGAAAAGCCCGTACGCCCCACAACGGGCGCAACCGGCGCCCTCCGCGTTCTGAACGGCCACGGCACGGCCGGCAAGTGACCTCTGTTAATCGGCAAATTTATTTGCTATGTTTTCCGTGCAGCAACCAATTTCGCAAATTTTTGTGCTTATAACACGCTGCACTTCGGAACTGGAGGAGAGACACCCATGAACTTCAAGAAAGTCCTGTCCGTGCTCCTGCTGGCACTGACAATGAGCGCCGCCGCGCACGCGGAAAAGCTTCTGGTGGCGGTGGACACCGCCTTCGTGCCCTTCGAATTCGAACAGGACGGGCAGTACCAGGGCTTCGACATCGACCTGTGGAAGGCCATCGCCGATCGCCTCGGCGTGGACTACGAGCTTCAGCCCATGGACTTCAACGGCATCATCCCGGCGCTGCAGACGGGTAACGTGGACGTGGCGCTGGCCGCCATTTCCGTGACGTCCAAGCGCGAGAAGGTGATCGATTATTCGTACCCCTACTACGACAGCGGCGTGCTTTTGATGGTCCCGTCGGACAACACCGACGTACACGGCCCCGGCGATCTCTCGGACAAGGTGGTGGCGGTGAAACAGGGAACCGCGGCCGCCGACTTCATCCAGTCGCTGGATACGAAGAAACTCGTGAAATTCCCCAACATCGGCGATGCCTACCTCGCCCTGCGCACGGGCCGCGTGGACGTCGCCGCTCACGACACGCCGAACGTTCTCTACTACATCAAGACGGCCGGCGACGGCGACGTGAAGGCCGTGGGCTCCAGCATGGACGCCCAGTCCTACGGCATCGGCTTTCCCCAGGGCAGCGAGCTGCGGGACCGGGTGAACGTGGCGCTGCTGCAGATGATGGAGGACGGCACCCACGCCGCAATCTACGAGAAGTG
This sequence comes from Ectothiorhodospiraceae bacterium, assembly GCA_050117435.1. GTDB lineage: Bacteria > Pseudomonadota > Gammaproteobacteria > Nitrococcales > Nitrococcaceae > JASFMS01. The sequence continues at coordinate 5,483 of JASFMS010000110.1, forward strand.
GTTCGGCAAATCGCCCAACTGATCGACGATCGGGCGGTACCGCCCACACCCACCGCCAACGCGCCCCGGGGGTTCCCCGGGGCCCGCGACCGCGAGGGATACCATGGACTTCGATCCGTCTGTCATACCGGGCGCTCTGCCGGAGCTCCTGGCCGGCGCCCGGCTGACCCTGTACATCACCGTCGTTGGCCTTGTCGGCGGTTTCGTGCTCGGGGTGATCGCCGGAACGGCGCGCGCCTTCGGCAACCGCGCCCTGAACGCCATCGCCCTCACCTACATCGAGCTGATTCGGGGCACGCCCATCGTCGTGCAGGTCATGTTCATCTACTTCGCCCTGCCGACGCTGCTGGACATGCGCCTGGACGCCCTGACCTCGGCCGTCGCGGCGATCATCGTCAACGCCGGCGCCTACATCGCCGAAATCGTGCGCGGCTCACTGCTGTCCATCAGCCGCGGCTACATCGAGGCCGGCAAGGCGCTGGGCATCACCAACTGGCAGCTCTTCCGCGACATCATCGGGCCGCTGGCCTTCCGCCGCCTGGTCCCGCCCCTGGGCAACCAGTGCATCATCAGCCTGAAGGACACCTCGCTGTTCATCGTCATCGGCGTGGCGGAGCTCACCCGGCAGGGCCAGGAAGTCATGGCCAGCACCTTCCGCGCCGTGGAGATCTGGTCGACCGTGGCCGTGATCTACCTGTCGATGACACTGACCATGACGGTCGTCCTGCGGCTCATCGAGAAAAGGATGAAGATTCTATGAGCATGGTGGAATTCGAGGACGTCACCAAGGCGTTCGGGGACCTGGTGGTGCTCCGCGACCTGAACTTCAACGTGGAACGCGGGGAAGTGGTCTTCGTGGTCGGGCCGTCGGGTTCCGGCAAGTCGACACTGCTTCGCTGCATCAACGCCCTGGAACCCATAACGAGCGGCTCCCTGCGCGTGGAAGGCAAGGACGTTTCCGACCCGAACACCAACATCCGGGAGATCCGCCGGGAAGCGGGCATGGTGTTCCAGCAGTTCAACCTCTTCCCCCAC
>JASFMS010000111.1:0-6470 GCA_050117435.1 Ectothiorhodospiraceae bacterium
TCGCCCGCTCGCGTTCATCAACCCGGAAATCCTCGCCAGGGACGGGGAAGAGGAGACACAGGAAGGGTGCCTCTCCGTGCCCGGCTACTACGAGACCGTGCGCCGGGCCGAGCACATCCGCGTGCGCGCCCTGGACCGCAACGGCGAATCCTTCGAGATGGAGGCCGAAGGCCTGCTGGCCGTCTGCATTCAGCACGAAGTGGATCATCTGGACGGCAAACTGTTCGTGGATTATCTCTCGGAGCTGAAGCGCAAACGCCTGCGGCGCAAGCTGGAAAAGCAATCCCGCCAGTCCGGCACGGCCGACGGTGCCGTGGACCGGGTTATCTGAACGGCGCGGGATGAGCTCGCCCCTGCGCGTCGTCTACGCCGGAACGCCGGACTTTGCGGTGCCGGCACTGCAGCGACTGATCGACGGTCCCGACACCGTGGTCGGCGTGTACACGCAGCCGGACCGCCCCGCCGGCCGCGGCCGGCGGTTGCGGCCGAGCCCGGTAAAGCAGTGTGCCGAGCGCGCCGGGATTGCCGTCTTCCAGCCGCGCAGCCTTCGCGATACGGCCGCCCAGGCGGAACTTGCCGGGCTGGCGCCGGACGTGCTCGTGGTCGCCGCCTACGGTCTTCTGCTCCCGGCTGCCGTGCTCGATATACCCAGGCTGGGTTGCCTCAACATCCATGCCTCCCTGCTGCCGCGCTGGCGTGGCGCGGCCCCGATTCAGCGCGCCCTGCTGGCCGGCGACGACGAGACCGGCGTCTGCCTGATGGAGATGGTGGCGGCCCTGGACGCGGGGCCCGTTGTGACCTCTCGCAGCACCCTGATTACGGAAGCCGATACCGGCGGCAGCCTCCACGACCGGCTCTCCGAGTTGGGCGCCGAACTCCTGATGGACAGTCTGCATCCCTGGTCACGCGGTGAGATCAGCGCGCGTCCCCAGGACGACTCGGCCGCGACCTATGCGGCCAAGTTGAGCAAGGACGAGGCGGACTTCGACTGGAACCGCGGTGCCGACGAGCTGGCACGGCAGGTTCGCGCCTTCGACCCGTGGCCGGTGGCCCGGACGAGTCTTTCCGGCGCTGATCTCAGAATCTGGCGCGCTGTTGCCCTGCAGGAGGCGGCAGGCACGCAGCCGCCCGGCACGGTGATCGCGGCCGGCGCGGGGGGAATCGACGTGGCTGCCGGCAAGGGGGCGCTGCGCATACTCGAGCTGCAGCCGCCGGGGCGGCGGCGTCAGTCAGCGGCAGAGTTTCTGAACGGCCACCGCATTGCCGCCGGCGTGCGGCTGGGCGGCTGAATCACCGGCAACCCGCGGGCTTTGCACCGGCCGCCGTACCGGTATTTGACGTCGGTGCCTTTTCAAACCCGCGTGAGGACAGTGCATGGATCCCCGACTTGCCGCGGTCCGCGTTCTGCAGCGGCTGTTTCAGCGCGGCCGCTCGCTTCAGGACGCTCTGGACCGGGTGCTGCCCGAATTGGGCGATCCGCGCGACAGAGCCCTGTGCCAGGAGCTGGCCTACGGCACGTGCCGATGGTACCGGCGCCTGGATGCGCTGGTCGGGCTTCTGCTTCAGCGGCCCCTGCGAGCGCGGGACGACGACGTGCGTCTGTTGCTGCTCGTTGGTGCCTATCAGTTGCTGCATACGGCGGTCGCGCCCCATGCCGCGGTCTCCGAGACCGCCCAGGCAGCGCGCGCGCTGGGCAAGCCATGGGCGGTAAAACTGGTCAATGCGCTGCTGCGTCGCATACAGCGCGAATCCGAAGCGCTGACGCGGCAGGTGGACGCCGACCCGGCAGCGGCCGAAGCCTGTCCGGACTGGCTCCAACGCATTCTGGAAACCGACTGGCCGGAGGACTGGCGGGACATTCTGCGGGCCGGCAACCGGCGCCCGCCCATGGTGCTCAGGGTCAATCTGGCGCGAACGGACCGCGGCGCCTACGCTCGGCGGCTTGCCGCCGCCGGTCTCGCCTGTCGGCCCGTTGAAGGAGTGCCCGAAGCCCTGTGCCTCGATAAACCGGTGCCGGTGGAGCGGCTGCCGAGCTTCGCCGACGGTGAAGTCTCGGTGCAGGATGCCGCCGCGCAACTCGCCGCGCCGCTCCTTGACGCTCCCGCCGACAGTCGCGTGCTGGATGCCTGCGCGGCGCCGGGGGGGAAAACGGGACATCTCTTTGAACGCGCCGCGGGCGGGACGCGGATCGTTGCCCTGGATAACGACGGCCGCCGGCTGCAGCGGGTCGCTGAAAACCTGGAGCGCCTGGGTGCGGGGGGAGCGGTGGATCCGGTGCAGGGCGACGCTGGTGAGCCGTCGCAGTGGTGGGACGGCCAGCCCTTTCAGCGTATCCTGCTCGATGCGCCCTGTTCAGGAACCGGCGTGATCCGGAGGCATCCCGACATCAAGTGGCTGCGTCGGGAGGCGGACATTGCCAACCTGCAGCGGCAGCAGCGCCGGTTGCTGGACGCGTTGTGGCCGCTGTTGGCGCGCGGAGGTAGGCTGGTCTATGCCACTTGCTCCGTGCTGCGTGGCGAGAACGAGGTCACCGTGAAGGGCTGGCTGGAGGCCGAGCCGTCCGCGCTCGAGGTTCCGTTGCACCTTCCGGCCGGCCGGCCGGTGGCGGCAGGCTGGCAGATTCTCACCGGCGAGCGGGAAATGGACGGCTTCTACTACGCGTGTATCGAGAAACGATGACGGCGGCGGATTCCGCACATCGATGGCGCCGGTTCGTCGGCGGGGTCCTCCTGGCCCTGGCGTGTGTCGCCGTGGTGCCCGCGCGGGCGGAAGAGCCCGGTATCCGCGTTCTGGGAGGCAACGTCGCCCTCGACGACGGCGTCTACTACCTGGACGCGCGCATCGGCTACCGGCTCAGCGACGTGGCCCGCGAGGCCCTCTCCAACGGCGTCCCTCTGGTTGTGGAACTGGAAATCCAGGTGCTGCGTCGGCGCTGGTGGTGGTGGGACGCGGTGGTCGCCGAGCTCAGTCAGCGCTACCGACTCCAGTACCACGCCCTCAGTCAGCGCTACGTTCTCACCGCCGTGAACACCCGCGAGAGCCGCAGCTTCCGGAGTCTGCGCTCCATGCTCGCCGCCCTCGGACATGTGGACGCCCTGCCGTTGATCGACGCTCAGCTCCTCGACAAGCAGGACCGCTACGAGGTGCAGCTCCGGGCCCGGCTGGATCTCGACGCACTGCCGCGGCCGCTGCGCACGGTGGCGTACATCACCCCGGATTGGCGGCTGGTGAGTGACTGGTACCAATGGCGGCTGGATTCCTGAAATCGGTTCGCCGGGAGGGCACGCTGCGCATCGTCCTGTGCGTGCTGTTCCTCGCGTCCCTGTATCTCCTCACCGCCGCCACCGAAAATTCCGCCCGCTTCGGCCGGCTTTACGTCTGGCTCCTGCTATTCAACGGTGTCGGCCTGATCGTGCTTCTCACGCTGATCGGCCACAATGTCTGGCGGCTGGTCCGGTCTCTGAAGCAGGGTCGAACGGGCAGCCGTCTTACCGCAAGGCTCATGCTTCTGTTCGTCGTGCTGGCGGTGGTTCCCGGAACCGTGGTCTACACCTTCTCCATGCAGTTTCTGCGCTCGGGGATCGACAGCTGGTTCGACGTTCGGGTGCAGGAAGCGCTGGACGACGCGCTTAAGCTCTCCCAGGCGTCGCTGGACCTGCGCATGCGCGACATGCTCAAGCGCGTGCAGGGCGCCAGCGAGGAGCTGATGGGAGTGCCGGACAGCCTGGCGGCACTGACGCTGAGTGACCTGCGCACACGCATCGAAGCCTCGGAGTTGACCCTGTTGGGCGGCAACGGCCGGATCATCGCCACCAGCAGCCAGGATGCCGCCACCATACTGCCCCACCGACCGGAGGAAGGGATCCTGCTGCAATTGCGTCAGGGCCGGCCGTACGTGGGCCTCGATCCCATCGAGAACGCCGGGTTGCATATCCGCGCCGTGGTTCCCGCACCGAACCCGGATAATCCCCAGAACGACCGCATACTGCAGGCGCTGTTTCCCATATCGCCGCGGCTGAACGATCTGGCGGAAACCGTCCAGCAGGCTTTCGGCGAGTACCGCGAGCTTTCCTACCTGCGGGAGCCGCTGAAGGACAGTTTCATTCTCACCCTGTCGCTGGTGCTGCTGCTGTCCCTGCTGTTCGCCGTCTGGTCCGCCTTCTTCCTGGCCCGGCGCCTGGTGGCGCCCATCAGCGGCCTGGCGGAGGGTACCCGGGCGCTGGCGGAAGGGGATTACGGCACCCAGCTGTCGCCCTCCGGCAAGGACGAGCTGGGCTTTCTGGTCCGGTCCTTCAACGACATGAGCCGCCGCATTGCCCAGGCCCGGGACGCCGCCCGGCGCGGCCAGGTTCAGGTGGAGGCCCAGCGGGCGTATCTGGAAACGGTTCTCTCGCGGCTGTCGTCCGGGGTTCTGGCGCTGGATCTCGACGGCTGCCTGCGCACCTACAACCAGGCCGCGGACAACATCCTCTCCATGCGCCTTGCCGAGGGAGTCGGGCGGCCCCTGTCGGCACTCACGGCCCGGTATCCCGACTTCGCGCCGCTAGCGGAGCTGGTGGCCGAGCGCGTGGCCGGCCGCGAGCCCGAGTGGCGCGAAGAGCTCACCATGGACACCGCCGAGGGGCGCCGGGTGCTCATGTGCAGCGGCGCCGCGCTGCCCGGCGGCCATGCCTCCGGCGGCTACGTCATCGTCTTCGACGACGTCACCGCGCTCATTCAGGCCCAGCGCGACGCCGCCTGGGGCGAGGTTGCCAGGCGCCTCGCCCACGAGATCCGCAATCCGCTGACCCCGATCCAGCTCTCCGCCGAGCGTATTCAGCACAAGCTGCAGGCTCGCATGGAGGGGCCGGACGCCGATATGCTGAAACGCGCCACCGGAACGATCATCAACCAGGTGGATACCATGAAGGCCATGGTCAATGCCTTCTCCGAATACGCGCGGCCCCCGGTTCTGAAGATCGAACCGGTAGACCTGAATGCACTGATTCAGGAGGTGGTGGAGCTCCATCGTGGGGTGCCGGAGCGCCCCGAGTTCGAGCTGGACCTGGAAGCGGACCTGCCGCAGCTCAGTGCCGACCCCGGCCGGCTGCGTCAGCTGCTGAACAACCTCATCCGCAACGCCGTGGAGGCCAGCCGCGACGGCGAGCAGTGCCGCGTGCGGCTCGGCACCCGCCGCGGTCAGGGGCGCTACGCCGACATGGCGGAGCTGCGCATCGATGACAACGGTCCCGGGTTCGCCGAGGATGTGCTCAGCCAGCTGTTTGAGCCCTACGTTACGACGAAGCCCAAGGGCACGGGGTTGGGATTGCCCATCGTCAAGAAAATCGTCGAAGAACATAATGGGCGGATTTCCGCGCGCAATTTGGCCGAGGGGGCGCAGATTACCGTGAGGCTGCCGTTGGCGGGGGCATCCACGCGTCGCACGGCGGACAGGCGTGCCGGGGTGGGGAGGATCGCCGATGAGTAAACCGTTCGTTCTGGTCGTGGACGACGAGCCGGATATCCGGGATCTGGTCAAGGAGATCCTGGAAGACGAAGGCTACGCCGTGGAGACCGCCGAATCCGCAACTGCGGCTCGCGCGGCGCTGAGGACCCGTACGCCCGAGCTCGTGCTCCTGGATATATGGATGCCGGAAGAGGACGGCATCACGCTTCTCAAGGACTGGGCCGCCTCCGGCGCCCTGCGTTTTCCCGTGGTGATGATTTCGGGCCACGGCACGGTGGAGACGGCCGTGGAGGCGACCCGGCTCGGCGCCGTGGATTTCGTGGAGAAGCCGCTGTCCATGGCCAAGCTGCTCGTCACCGTGGATCAGGCATTGAAGGCAGGGCTGCCCGGCGCTCGCACCGAGACATCGGCAGTGGAGCCGGAGGGCATCGAGCCCGTCGGGCGCAGCCGGGGCATGCAGCATCTGCGCGAACAGGCGCGGCGGATTGCAGGGAGTGATTCCTGGGTACTGGTGACCGGCGAGGCCGGTGCCGGCAAGCGCTGCTTCGCCCGCTATATTCATGCCCTCAGCGGCCGCAGCCCCAGGGTGGAGCTCGCCGCCGGGTCCATTGCCGGAGAGGCGGCCGCCGAAGAACTCTACGGCAGCGAGCATAACGGCCGTGTGACCAAGGGTCGCCTGGAAGCCGCGACCGGCGGCACATTGATCATCGACGAAGTGGCCGATCTGGATGCCATGGCCCAGAAGCGCCTGGTTTCCGCCATCGAGGAAGGCGGCTTCCAGCGCCACGGCGGCGCCCAGCGAGTGCCCCTGGACACGCGCATCATCGCGCTCACGCGAAAGGATCTTCCGCGGGCCGTTCAGCAGGGCCGTTTCCGCGAGGATCTGTACTATCACCTGAACGTGGTGCCTGTAGCCGTGCCCGCGCTGCGCGACCACGTCGAGGATGTCCCGGAGCTGCTGAGCTTCTATGTCGACCATCTGGTGGAGCGCGAGCACCTGCCCTATCGCCGGTTCACGGTCGCT
>JASFMS010000112.1:0-6446 GCA_050117435.1 Ectothiorhodospiraceae bacterium
AACCCACATCACCATGCTGCCTGTCGGCCATGTTCGTGCCAGGGTTCCCGGCGGGCCGTAGTGGTGCTCCAGCCAGCGTATGGCGGCGCGCACGGACGACATGGTGCCCGCGGCGACGGCGCCCTGGGTGGCATCCCAGACCCGCACGGCGGTGCGCACCATCGCCGGTCCCAGCCGGCGGTAGAGCCAGTCCACGTCCAGCGTAATGGTATTGGTGCGCTTCATCATCGGCAGCATCACGAAGAAGGCAAGCCCGGCGAACAGGAGCAGCTGAAGCTGCGTGACCAGATGCCCGCCGGTATAGGCCGCGTAGTCCACCGGATACGGCAGGATGGCGTACAGCGGCTGCGGATAGACACCGATACCGACACAGAGAAATGCGAACAGGTACATCGCCCAGCGCATGTTGGCCGGCGGATCGGGCGGCCGCAGCCCGGAGTCCTTCTGGAAGAACACGAACCACGGGAATTTGATGCCCGCGTGCAGGAACACGCCGGCGGAGGCGGCCACCAGGAGGAACCAGGGCACGATAAGGTGCTCCTCCGCCGCCGCCGAGTTGATCATGGATTTGGTGACGAAACCGGAGGTGAGCGGAAACGCCGATATCGCCAGCGCGCCGATGGTCCCGCAGACGGTGGTAATGGGCATGCTCTGGAACAGACCACCCAGATTCGAGCACTTGCGCTCCCCGGTCTGGTGCAGCACCGAACCCGCCGACATCAGCAGCAGCGCCTTGTAGATGATATGCGCGAAGGCGTGGGATGCCGCGCCGTTGAGCGCCAGGGGCGTGCCGATCCCAACGGCGGTGACCATGAAGCCCACCTGGTTGACGATGGAATACGCCAGAATCCGGCGCATGTCGTTCTCCAGCAGGGCGTAGATGATGCCGTAGAACACCATGTAGAGGCCGAAGAACAGTAGTACCGTCTCGCCCGGGAAGCCGCGAATCAGCGTGTAAACCGCGGTCTTGGTGGTAAATGCGGACAGGAACACGGTGCCGCTGGGGCTGCCCTCCGGATAGGCATCGCCGATCCACGCCGACAACGGCGGTGCCCCGGCATTGACCAGGAATCCGGCCAGAATCAGCCAGCGCGCCACGCCTTGATGGGTAAGAGCCGTGAATTCCGTGGAGCCGGTGGCGTTCACGTAGCCGATTATGCCCACCATGAGCACCACACCGCCCAGCAGGTGAATGGCCAGGTAGCGCATGCCCGCGCGGTAGGACTCCGGGGTTCCTGCGGCCCAGATAACCAGTGCCGACGTGATCGCCATCAGCTCCCAGAATACGAACAGCGTCAGCAGGTCGCCGGCGAAAACGGCGCCGATGGCACTGCCCGCATAGGCAAACGCTGCCGACAGCTCCAGTGTGCTGGCATTGCGATAGGCGAACAGCGCCCCGGCGAACGCCATGATCGAGAACACCGTGGCGAACACCCGTGTCAGCGCATCAACCCGAACCGGGTGAATCTCCCAGCCCAGGAAATGCGCCTGGACCGCGCCCCCTTCCGGCAGCGACCAGACGAGCCACAGCGTCAGTACCGGCAGGGCAAGCAGCAGCGTCGTGCGGGCACTGCCCCGCAGCAACGGCACCAGCACCGCACCGGCAATGAGCAGGAGACCGGGTGGGAACGCTTCAATCATCGTAGTAGGTGTCCTCGCGCTTGAGGAAAACGCCCAGGAGCTTGGCGAAAACCACCATTGCAACGCAGGTAAGGAAGCCGTAGGCCGCGGAGAACCCGAACCAGCCGTCGATGCGGAAGTGTGGGTGCAGATGCACTGCCAGCTCCGCGAGCACCGTGACTATGAGTATCACGATGAAGATGCCCCAGAGCTTACGGATATTCTCCGGCCGAACCAGCCAGTGGCGATTGTCCTCGCTCATCCCGCGCCTCCAACGACGCCCCGCGCCAGCGCCAGCGGCAGGCCGGGGGCAATGAACATCAGCAGCGTCAGCAGCGCCGTCGCCGTCACGGCGATAACGATGGGCAACGGCGCCTCGCCGTGCCGCGCCTGCGCCTCGTCACGGCGGAAGAAAGCCCGGTAGACAATGGGCAGGAAGTATCCGGCGTTCAGAATCGTGCTGACGCACACCACCGTCAGGGCGAAAACGTGCTCCGCCGCCAGACCGCCACTGATGATGAACCACTTGGAAATGAATCCGGCCGTGGGCGGCACGCCGATCATGGACAGTGAGCCGATGGCGAACGCGGTCATGGTCCACGGCATCTGCCGGCCCACGCCGTCCAGCTCGCTGACGTTGGACTTGTGCGCCGCGGTATAGATGGAACCCGCCGCGAAGAACAGCGTGATCTTGCCGAACGCGTGGGCGGCGATGTGCAGCGCCGCCCCCATGATGGCCGCCGGCGTGAAAAGCGCCGCCGACATGATTACGTAGGAAAGCTGGCTGATGGTCGAATAGGCGAGCCGGCGCTTGAGGTTGTCCTGGCGCAGGGCCACGAAGGACGCGAACAGGATCGTGATGCCGGCCGCGTACACCAGCCAGTCCGCCGAGGATTCCGCGAGCAGCAGCTGGGTTCCGAAGACGTAGACGATCACCTTCACCACGGTGAACACGCCAGCCTTGACCACCGCCACGGCATGCAACAGAGCCGAGACCGGAGTCGGCGCCACCATGGCCGCGGGCAGCCACCGGTGGATGGGCATCAGAGCCGCCTTGCCGATACCGTACATGTACAGGGCCAGCAGCACGCCCACCAGTGCGCCGGTGAGGTGGCCGGCCAGGATTCCCCCGGGGACGAACTCCAGCGTGCCGGCCGCCTGCCACGTCCACAGAATGGCCAGAAGAAACAGCCCAATGGACGTGCCCAACAGGATTCCCAGATAGGTGCGCCCGCCGCGCAGGGCTTCCTCGTTGCCCTTGTGGGTCACCAGCGGGTAGGTGCTGAGGGTCAGCACTTCGTAGAAAATGAACAGCGTCGCCAGGTTCGCCGACCAGGCAAGCCCGACGGCGCTGAATATGGCGATGGCGAAACAGACGTAGAAACGCGTCTGGTGCTTCTCCTGGTTGCCGCGCATGTAGCCGATGGAATAGATCGAATTAACGATCCACAGCAGCGAGGCGATCAGCGAGAAGAGCATCCCGAGGGGTTCGACGCGAAGGCCGAGCGGAATCCCCGGCAGCATCGTGAACCAGGTTACTTCGGGGCGCCCGCCGGCAAGCACCGGCGGCAGCACGCGCAGCACGCAGAGCAGCAAGGCTGCGGCGGTGATAAGGGTTACGGTCTCGCGCAGATTCGGACGGTTGGCCGTCAGGACGATTCCCGCCACGCCGACCAGCGGAATCAGCAGAGCAAGATTCAGAGTCGCTTCGATGCTCATTGCGTCACCCCCAGCAGACCCTGCGCGGCACGGAACGCGAGTCCCCAGCTAAGTGTGGCGTCGGCACCGAAGTAGATGTTCGCCAGAGCGAGCAGCCATGTCGGCAGCAGCAGTGACAGAGGCGCCTCGGTGGCGCCGCTGGCCGCGCCCGTGGGCACCTGGAAGAAGGCCCGCTCCACCACGCGCCACACATAGACCACGGCAAGGAGCGAGGTTGCCAGGATCGCCACGGCGATAGGCCACCAACCGATCTCCAGTGCCGCCTGCACCAGGTTCCATTTGCTGATGAACCCCGTGGTCAGCGGCACACCGATGAGCGACAGACCGCCCACGACGAAGGCGCCCATTGTCCACGGCATGTTGCGGCCGATGCCCTGAATGTCGTCCAGCCGAGTGGTGCCCACCCGGTAGACCAGCGAACCGAGCGCCAGGAACAGCGCGCCCTTGATGAGGGCATGGTTGAACAGGTGAACGATTCCCGCCGCCACGCCGGTTACCGTGCCCATGCTGATGCCGAGAGTGATGTAACCGACCTGCGCGACGCTGGAATACGCCAGCAGCCTCTTGATGTTCTGCTGAAACACGGCCACGACGGACGCGCTGAACATGGCGATAACCGACAGCACGGCCAGCACCTCCCCCAGCGGCATCACATCAAAGGAGAAATGGACCCCGAAAATGGTGAAGAAGAACCGCAGAAGCAGGTAAATGGCCACTTTCGTAGCAGTGGACGCCAGAAACGCGGACACTGCGGACGGCGCATATGCGTAGGCGTTGGGCAGCCACAGGTGCAGCGGGAACAGCGCCAGCTTGAGGCTCAGGCCGACGGCGATGAAGGCAAAGGCCACTTTCACGGTCCGCGTGTCATAGACCGCCGGGAGGCGCTGGGCCAGGTCCGCCATGTTCAGCGTACCGGTCATGACGTACAGGAAGCCAACCCCGATGAGGAAGAACGTCGCCCCCACCGTCCCCATTATCAGGTACTGGTAAGAGGCGGTAAGCGCCCGGCGATCCGACCCCTGGCTGATCAGGGCGTAGGTCGATAGCGACGATATCTCGAGGAAGACGAAAACATTGAAGGCGTCCCCGGTGACCGCCATGCCGAGCAGCCCGGTCAGGCACAGCAGGTAAGCCGTGTAGAACAGGGGCAGGCGCTCCCCGGGAACCTCCGAGGCCACGCTGACCCGGGCAAACGCCAGCACGACGGTACTCAGCCCGGCAACCAGCGCCAGCACGGTGGCGTTGAGGACGTCCACCCGGTACTCGATACCCCAGGGCGGCGCCCAGTCTCCCATGTCGTAGCTGATCGCGCCCTGCAGCCACGCCTCGCGCAGGAGCATCACGGCCACTACGAAGCTGGCGGCGCTGGCCAGCACCGTCAGCCCCCAGACTAGCTGCTGGCGTCGCAGCAACAGAGCGAGGGGCGCCGCCACCAGCGGCAGAACGATCTGCAACGCGGGCAATTGTTCAATCATCAGGGGTGTTCGTCCTGATCGTGGATATCGTCTTCTTCTACGGTGCCGTACGCCTCGCGAATGCGTACGACCAGCGCCAGCCCCACGGCGGTGGTAGCCACCCCGACCACGATGGCGGTCAGAATCAGCACGTGGGGCAGCGGATTGGAATAGGTTTCGATGCCCTCGCCAAGAATCGGCGCGGTGCCCCCTTCAATCTTGCCCATGGAGATGAAGAGAATGAAAACCGAGGTCTGAAAGATGTTCAGCCCCACGATCTTCTTCACCAGGTTGCCGCGGGCGATCAATGTATAGAACCCGAGCATCATCAGGAAGATGACCACCCAGTAGTTGTAGTGCCCAAGGACGTAATCCACGGCTAGGACTCCCGGCCGGCGAACGCGAAGAAGATGACGATCATCACCGCCGCCACCGTGATACCGACCCCGAGCTCCACCAGCAGAATGCCGTAGTGCTGGCCGTGCTCCGGGTTGTGGGCGAGTACGTCGTAGCCGAGGAAGTTTCCGCCCAGCAGCATGGTTACGACCCCCACGCCCGCGTAGATCAGCACGCCCAGAGGCACCAGTTTCAGCAGCACCCGAGGCGAGAGCACACGCTGGGCCCGGTCCAATCCGAACACCAGGCTGTAGAGGATTACGCCGGAGCCGAAAATCACCCCCGCCTGGAAACCGCCGCCGGGGCCGTAGTCCCCATGGAACTGTACGTAGAGCGCGAACAGCAGTATCAGCGGCAGCAGGAGCTTGGTGGCAACCCGGGGAATCAGGTGTCTCTGCATCACTCCCGGTCCTTTTTCCGTCGCCGCCCCGATCCCAACCCGAGCAGCATCACAACACCGACACCGGCGGTGAAGATAACCGTGGTCTCGCCGAGGGTGTCGAAGCCGCGGTAGCTGGCGAGAACCGAGGTCACGATATTGGGGACGCCGACCTCGTGGCCGGACTGCTCGATGTAGCGCGGCGCCACGTGCTTATGGATCGGCGCGTCCGCCGAGCCGAAGGCAGGCATGTCCGTGGTTCCGTAAATCAGTGCCGCACCGGTCACCGTCACCACGGCCAGCGGCAAGGCGCGGCCATGGCGGCCGCCGCCGCTCTCTTCCACGCCGATCAGGGCCAGCGTCGCCAGCATCAGCACGGTGGAGATCCCGGCACCGACGGCGGCCTCCGTGAATGAAACGTCCACGGCGTCCAGGACGACGAAAAACACCGCCGAGAGAAGGCTGTAGATGCCCGCCAGCATCGCCACGGCGAAGAGGTTTCGCAGACGCAGGATGGCAACGGCGGTCATGGCCAGGAAGGTCAGCAGCACAATATCGATGAGAACGTTCACGGCGCCCCCTAACCCTGGTCCTGTTGCTTGGGCTCCACGCCGCCTGTGATAGCCGCCTTGGCAAGCGCGTGACTGGAGACCGGCGAAGTGAAAAGAAGAAAGCCCAGAATGAGGGCGAGCTTTATCGTCGCCTGGGTCAGGCCCGCCTGGAACATAAGCCCCGTAAGGATCAGCATCGCCGCAAGGGTGTCCGTAACACCGGCGGCGTGCAGACGCGTGTAGACGTCGGGCAGGCGAAGCACTCCGACCCCGCCGGTGAGCACCAGCAGTCCGCCGGCAACCAGGAACACCCATGAAATCACGTCC
>JASFMS010000113.1:0-6444 GCA_050117435.1 Ectothiorhodospiraceae bacterium
CGCGGTTCTCGGCGGCCAGCGCTGGGAAGACCCGGCACCGCGGCCCATCGAGGGGCTCAACCTCGCGGTACCCACGAGTTACGTCCTGGACGATATGGACGAGACCGTGTCCCGGGCGTTTGAGCGGGCTCTCAAGCGGTTACGGGACGGCGGCGCCCGGATTGCCGAAGTCGCCGCGGACAATTTGACCCGCCTGCCGGAGTTGGGGCGCGGCGGGGGACCCGTGGCCGCGGAAAGCTACCACTACCATCGCGAGTGGCTTGCCGAGAGCGCCGAGCGCTACGATCCGCGAGTGTCCTCGCGCATGCTCAAGGGGCGTGAGATCAGTGCCGCCGACTACCTGGATCTGTTGCGGCTGCGCCGCGAGCAGATCGCGCGCATGGACCGTCTCATGGCCGACTACGATGCCCTGATCATGCCCACCGTGCCGGTGGTGCCGCCGCGGTTCGCGGAGCTGGAGCGGGACGAGGACTATGCCCGCATCAATGTCCTGGTGCTGCGCAATCCCACGGTAGCCAACATGCTGGATCTCTGCGCCATCTCGCTGCCCTGCCACGAGCCCGGCGAGCTGCCGGTGGGCCTGATGCTGGTGGGGCGCCACGGGCACGACGCCGGGCTGCTGCGTTGCGCCGCGGCGGTGGAGCCAATGGTTGCGGGTGGCTCGCGCGCGATCCGGTGATTGTCGCGCTGGCGGTCAAGATGCTGGCCACCGCGGTGGTGGTCATTGCCGTGACACTGTCCGTCGCGCGGTTGGGCCCCCGGCTGGGTGGCATTATCGCCGGCACGCCCATCGTTCTCGGTCCGGCGTACTTTTTCATGGGGCGCGAACAGAGCGCGGCCTTCGTGCACAGCTCGGCGGTGTCGACGCTGCATGCCCTGACCGCGACGCTTCTGTATCTCATTACCTATGTGGCTGTCGCCGGCCGCCTGGGGGCTGTGGCCAGCGTCGCCACCGCAATAGCCGCGTGGCTAGTCGGCGCGTTCGTTTTCAGTTACGTACCGGGCGGTGTCGGCTGGGCGCTGATCGTCTACGCGGCGCTGTTCCTGGTGGCCACGTTCGTGGCGCGGCTGCTTCGCCTTCCGCATCCGAGGGTGCATACCCCCACGCGCTGGCCCGATCTGTTGCTGCGGGGTACGGTCGCGGGCATTCTCGTGGGGGTTGCCACCACGGTCGGCGCACGGCTGGGGCCGCAGGTCTCCGGCACCCTGACCGGGTTTCCCGTGGGATTTCTCGTGATCGCTCTGACACTGCATCAGCGCTTCGGGGCGCCGGTTTCCCGAGCGACGCTGTCCACGGCCCAGCGTGGCATGTTCAGCCTGATCGCCTTCGCCGCGACCACCGCCCTGATGGCGCCGGTGGTCGGCGGGGAGGGCGTGTTCTATCTGGCACTCGCGAGCTCGGTGGCGGTCAGCGCTCTGCTCTTCGGGTTGAGTCGTATGCAGATGTGGATACTGGAACGAGGCGAAGCACCATTCAGCGGAGAAGAACATGGTAAGTGAGCGGCGCGGCGAGACGACCTCGGAGACGGACTCCCGCACCAGCGGCGAGAACACGCGGCGCATCCTCCGCCGGGACCCGCATCCGCACCTGTTCCGCCCGATTCGTTTTCGCTCCGTGGAGGCGAGAAACCGGATCATGCTCTCGCCCATGTGCCAGTACTCCGCGGAAGACGGTTTGCCCAACGACTGGCACTTCGTCCACCTGGGCGCCCGTGCTGCCGGTGGCGCCGGAATCGTGTTCACGGAAGCGGTGCACGTGGAGCCGCGCGGCCGCATTACCCACCACTGCCTCGGGCTGTGGAACGACGAGCAGCGGGACCGACTCGCGCGAATCGCCGGCTTCGTGGAGCAACAGGGCGGGGTGCCCGCCATTCAGCTCGGGCACGCCGGGCGCAAAGCGTCGGTTGGCCGGCCGTGGGAGGGGACGAAGCCGATACCGCCCGAGCGGGGCGGCTGGGAAACCATCTCCGCCTCGGACGTCCCCTACGCCGAGAGCTGGCAGCCACCCGCGCCCATGTCGCAGGAAGACATCCACGATGCCATCGAAACGTTGCGCGGCGCGGTGCGCCGTGCCCGGGAGGCGGGCTTCCGGATACTGGAGATACACGCGGCACACGGCTACCTGTTCCACCAGTTCCTCTCGCCGTTGAGCAACCGCCGCACGGACCGCTACGGTGGCTCCTTCGACAACCGCGCTCGCTTCCTGCTGGAGTCCCTGGATGCCGTGCGCCGCGAGTGGCCCGACGACCTGCCCCTGTTCGTCCGCCTCTCGGTGACCGACTGGGTGGACGGGGGCTGGAGTGTGGAGGATTCCGTGCGGTTGTGCCGTATCCTGAGGGACCGTGGTGATGTGGACCTCATCGATTGTTCCTCCGGCGGCAACGATCCCCGTCAGAGGATACCCATCCATCCCGGCTACCAGATTCCTTTCGCGCAGCGAATCCGCGCGGAGGTCGGCATTGCCACCGGCGCCGTCGGTCTCATTCACAGCCCCGACCTGGCGGAGTCGGTGATCGCCAACGGGCAGGCGGACCTGGCCATTCTCGGCCGCGCGCTGCTTGCCGATCCGGTCTGGCCGCTCCGTGCGGCCGCGGCTCTGAAGGCACAGGATGTGGAATGGCCGGTGCAGTACGAGCGATCGAACATCTTCTGAAAAGCCCGGCGTCGCCGACATGGCGCCGACCTGCAGATTTGCTATAGAAATCAGGCGCACCGGCATGGGGTCGGTTGCGAAGTGGACAGTCGGGCCCCTGGGCCCGGGAGTGGATTAGTCATGGATGAGAGGCGTAGGGAAAGCGTTGTATCCCGGTTTCTGATGAGCGTTCTTGCCATCGTTGCGGCAGCGGTGATGGCGTCCCCGCCCAGCTACGCGGCCACGGCCGGAGAGATCGATGCCAGCGTGGATGCCGCTCTGGCGCGTTTCGACAAAGAGGTGAAAGGCTCCCAGGACCTGCTGTCGACGGCCAAGGGTGTGCTCGTCATGCCCGGGGTGATCAAGGCGGGTGTCGGCGTCGGTGGCGAGTACGGCGAGGGCGCGCTGCGCATCGACGGCAAGTCCGTGGACTACTACAGCATTGCCTCGGCGTCCGTGGGGTTCCAGTTGGGCGCGCAGAAGAAGGACATCATCATGGTGTTTCTGGAGGACGGGGCACTTCAGAACTTCCGCGACAGCAAGGGCTGGAAGGCCGGTGTGGACGGTTCTGTGGCACTGGTGAACGTTGGCGCCGAGGGATCCGTGGACACGGCGAAGCTGAACAAGCCCATCGTCGGTTTCGTCGTCGGTCAGAAGGGGCTGATGTACAACCTCACCCTGGAGGGCTCGAAGTTTACCAAGCTGGATCGCTGACGCCCGGGAGGCGATGGGAGCCTGTTACAGAATCGCCCGCCTGCCGCGACCGCCGCAATCCTCGCCCATGCCGGGGACGATGGGCATCGCGCTGTGGCTCTGCCCATCCTGCCGTGCTGCCGCAGCGGCATTTACCTTGTCGGTAGGATGGGCAGAACGCAGTGATGCCCATCAATACTCGCTGCTCTGAACGGGTACCTAACGACTGGCCACAACGATCCGCTGCAGCGAACCGAAGGTGCGAGCCCAGGCGCCGCGCTCTCTTATGTCCGGGTCCAGACGCCGCATGGCCGCCTCGGCGGCCTGTCGGCTCGGATAGTTCCCCGTCACCACGACGAACCAGCGATGCCCCGTGCGCCGTGTCGGCACGATGGCCGCGCGACCGGTCAGGTCGTGTTCCCGGAGATAGTGGGGCAGCGCGTCGCGGTCTCCCGCCGCCACCACCTGAATGGTCCAGCGGTCAGCGGGGCAGCCGCCGATGTTGGCGTCCGTCAGCCGGCAGCGGCCGCTGGCGGCGGCTGCCATGTCATCGGCCGTTGCCGCCGATGCCGGTTGGGTCTTGTCGCGTCTCGGTTGCGGCAGTTCCGGTGCCAGGCCGGCGATCCAGCCGTCCAGGAAGCCCAGGTCCATGAGGGCGACCGGTCTCCCGCTATCGTCGGCGCCGTGACCGGGGTTCGGCCGGGCGGCTGTCGCCTCGGAGGCGCCCGTGGATTCCGGCCGACTCAGATGCGGGGGAAGAAAGGCCAGGGTAAAGGATGCTCCGGCGAGGGCAACCAGAAGCGCGGATGCCGCTCTGACGGGGCGCCGCCGAGTCGCCGCCGGCCGCTTTCCCGGTTTCGGCTCTTCCCCGCGTTGCTGCTCGGCCAGCAGGTCGTCGATCCGGTTTTCGATCAATGCCGGTACGCCGCGGCCCCGTTGGTGCAGTGACCCGGCGAGCTCGGCGAGCGCGCTCGGACCGTCGGCGGCAAGCAGCGGTTGGCGCTGGGAAAGGTATTCGGCCGTCTCGGCCCGGGTAAGAGGGGGCAGACGGTAGTCGTAGAGTCCACCGTAGCTGAGACGAGACTCGACCGCGCGGCGCAGCGTGTGTCTGTCCGTGGTCGGCATCGCGAACACGATGCCGACGTGGGCGCTCGTCCGCATGAGGGCCCGGCGTTGTTCGAGCAGCGCCTCCACGTCGGCGATGTCGAATCGGTCGGCCCGGTCCACCACCAGAAGGTATGCGCCGTTGCCACGCTTCGACGATGCCGGTTGTCCGTTTGTGCCGGGCTCATCGGCGTATTCCTGGCCGAAACGTTGCACCGTCGTTCCCGCGCGCTCGGCGCGGCGGCACAGTTCGTCCAGCAGGTGGGTCTTGCCGATCCCTGTCGGCCCGTGCAGCAGGCAGACCGGAGATTCCAGCCGCAGGCGTTGCTCCAGCTCCGCTATGATTCCCTCGCGCGATGTCAGCGCGATCCATTGTGCTCCGTGGGCCATATTCGCCCCGCCCCCGCATCGACGAATCCGACGGCCTGCCCGGCGCCGCATCCTGCGCCCGAAGCCGTCCTGCTATCCGAGTATCGGCAGCGGTGGCTGGAAAGTAACCTCAAAAATGGCAGTTTATGCGCGATCTGAGAGATTTATCACGGTATGCGTGAGGAATATTCGGTCCTGCGCAGGCAAGAGAACCAGCTACAGCGAGGAGACCTGCGTGGTTGATTCCGTGTCCTGAGCGCTGTGCTCGCCGAGGCAGTGCTCGTGGTCGGCGAGCACCTCGATCACGCGGCACTCGCTGACGGTGCCGTGCCCCGTCGAGTCGAGCATTCGCTCCAGTTCGCTCTCCAGTGCCTGGAGGCGCTCCATCCGACGCCGCACGTTGCGGAGGTGGGTTTGCGCGATGGCGTGGGCCTTGTCGCAGTTGTGTTCCGGTTGGTCGGTCAGGGTAAGCAACTCGCGGATGGCGTCCAGGGAAAAACCCAGTTCCCGCGCGTGGCGGATGAAATCGAGTCGCCGTGCGGCGGCCTCGCCATACCGGCGCTGGCCGCCGGCGGAGCGTTCAGGCCGCGGCAGAAGTCCCACCTGTTCGTAGTATCGAATGCCCTGTACGGAGCAACCGCTGCGCCGGGCAAGCTCGCCGATGCCGAGCGATGTGCGGGTCATGGCTTGAACCTACAGTGACTGTAGCTTCTACCATTTCATGACCGAGTCAGGCTTTCAAGGTTCAGAAGGACAATGGCAGCGGCGCACAACCACGATCACGGTCACGACCATAGCCACGACCACGGCCATGGCCACGATCACGACCACGAGGCACCGGCGGGCCGTGCACTGGTGCTGGGGCTGACCATCACCGGCGCCTTCGCCATCGTTGAGCTGGTGGGCGGATGGCTGTCGGGTTCCCTGGCGCTTATGGGCGATGCCGGCCACATGGCGACGGATACCCTGGCACTGGGGCTGGGGGCATTGGCGGCGAGACTGAGTCGCCGTCCGCCCAGCGGGCGGCACACGTTCGGTCTCCAGCGCGCGGAGATCGTGGGGGCACTGATCAACGGCGCGTTCATGCTCGCCGTGGTGGTTGCCATCGGCTACGAGGCTGTACACCGTTTCTTCGAGCCGGCGCCGGTTCAGGGCGGCATGGTGCTGATCGTCGCCGGTGTCGGACTGCTCGTAAACCTGATGGTGCTGAAGGTACTGCACGGCGGTTCCCACGATCTCAACACCCGCGGCGCGATTCTGCACGTGATCGGAGATCTGCTCGGCTCGGTGGCGGCATTGGGAAGCGGTCTGGTGATCACGCTAACGGGGTGGACGCCCATCGACCCCATTCTCTCGCTGTTCATTTCCGCGCTGATCCTGCTTTCCACCGCGCGCCTGCTGCATGACGCCGTGCACGTGGTCATGGAAGGCGTGCCGGGCCACATCGATCTGGCGGAAGTGGGGAGGCGTCTTGCCCGCGTGGAGGGCGTGCTTGACGTGCACGACCTCCACGTCTGGACCATTGCTTCCGGTTCCCATGCCATCGCCGCCCACGTGCGCGTGGAATCCCTGGAGCACTGGCCCGAGCAGTTGAAGGTGATGGAGCAGCTGCTGCGGGATTCCTTCCAGATCGATCACGTTACGCT
>JASFMS010000114.1:0-6430 GCA_050117435.1 Ectothiorhodospiraceae bacterium
CGCCGCAGGCGCCGGCCAGGGTCAATCTACTTGACCTCGACCGGGATGGGCTGAAGGGCTTCTTCGCCGAGCTCGGCGAGAAGCCCTTCCGCGCCACCCAGATGGTCAAATGGCTGCACCAACGTCGGGTCTTCGACTTCGAGGCGATGACCGATCTCAGCAAGACGCTGCGTGGGCGGCTTGCCGAGTGTGCCGAGGTGCGTCCGATGCGCCCGGTTTTCGATCAGGAATCCGCTGACGGCACGCGCAAGTGGCTGCTGGCCCTGGACGGCGCCAACGCCATCGAAACCGTGTACATTCCCGAGCCAAATCGGGGAACGCTCTGCATTTCCTCGCAGGTCGGCTGTGCATTGGATTGCACCTTCTGTTCCACTGCACAGCAGGGTTTCAATCGCAATCTGTCCACCGCCGAAATCATCGGCCAGGTTCTGTTCGCCACGCAGGCCCTCGAGGCCGAAGGACGGGGTCGGCGGATCACCAACGTGGTCCTCATGGGCATGGGCGAGCCGCTGGCCAACTACCACAGCGTGCTCGCCGCTACGCGGCTGATGGTGGACGACCACGCCTACGGCATTTCCCGCCGGCGGGTGACGCTGTCCACCTCCGGTCTGGTGCCGGCGCTGCGTCGACTCGCGGATGACAGCAACATCAGTCTGGCCGTCTCTTTGCACGCGCCCAACGATGCGATACGCGATGAAATCGTTCCCATCAACCGGAAGTATCCGCTGGCAGAGCTTCTGGATGCGTGCCGCAACTATGTCGAGCGCACGCCGCACCACAAGATAACCTGGGAATACGTCATGCTGGACGGCGTCAACGATGCCGACGAGCATGCCCGGGAGCTGGCCGGGCTCCTGCAGGAAATTCCAAGCAAAATCAATCTGATTCCATTCAACCCCTTTCCCGGGGCACCGTACCGCTGCTCCAGCAACAACCGGATCAGGCGGTTCGCGACCATTCTCCAGGAGGCCGGGTACATCACTACGGTGCGGCGCACCCGTGGCGATGATATCGACGGCGCCTGCGGGCAGCTTGTCGGACGGGTCCAGGACCGCAAGCACCGCGGAAAGGCATCCGAGAAGCGTTCCGGGGAGGTGGCGCGTCCATGAGACGGCTCGGAACACTGTTGTTGGGCGTCGTATTGGTCGTGGCGGTGACGGGATGCGCCACCACGGGGCCGGACATCAATCAGAAGGCGAAACAGGAAGCAGCCAAGACCAACACACAGCTGGGAATCCGGTACCTGCGCAAGGGGGACCTGCAGCAGGCACTGCGCAAGCTGAACAAGGCCTTGAACGAGAATCCCGATCTGGGCGACGCGCACATGGCCATGGGCGTCGTCTACGAGCGCCTGGATGATCCGGACAAGGCGCGGGAGCACTATCGCCGCGCCGTGGAGCTGGAGCCGGACAATTCTTCGGCACTGAACAATTACGGCCGCTTTCTCTGTGATCGTGGCGAGTACGACCATGCCGAGGAACTTTTCAAGAAGTCCGCCGCCAACCCGCTGTACGAGTCCCCCGAAGTGCCTCTCGCGAATGCGGGGCTCTGTGCGGAGCGAGCGGGCCGCCACCAGAAGGCGGAGGACTATTTCCTGAAGGCGCTGCGCAGCAACAAGCGGTTTCCGGTCGCTCTGCTGAATATGGCAGAGCTGCGCCTGGATCAGGGTGAGCCGATGTCGGCGCGCGGTTACTACGAGCGCTACCTTTCGGCGGCACAGCAGACGGCGAGATCCCTCTGGCTGGGTATTCGAATCGAGCACCAGTTGGAGAATCCCGACGCCGTGGCGAGTTACAGTCTGCTGTTGCGACAGAAATTCCCCGATTCGGCGCAGGCGAGCGAACTGCTGGAATGGGAACGTAATGGCAAGCTTTGAGCATGTAGAACCGGAATTTGGGCGGACGGCGTCCCGGGAAAGCCCCGGACGGCGTCTGCGCCGAGCCAGGGAGCGGCGAGAACTGACCACCGCGGCGGTGGCGGATGCGCTGCATCTGGAACGCCGGATGGTCGAAGCACTGGAAGCGGAGGACTACGATGTCCTGCCGCCGGCTACGTTCGTTCGCGGGTACCTGCGGGCCTATGCGCGACATGTGGGGGTTCCGGAGTCGGAAGTGGTTCAGGCTTACGACGGCCTCGGACTGGAAGAAGCGCGTCCGCTGACTCCGACTGTAGGCAGCGTCCGCCGCGGTGCCGGCCTCGTGGGAATGGCCTGGGTCGGGCTGATCGTGCTCGCCGGGGTCGTCGGTGGAGGCTGGCTGGCATGGGATCGAGGGTTGGTACAGATGCCCACGTCTCTTGCGGATCTGGGCATCCCCACCGGCGGCGATGAAGTATCCACGGCGGATGCGGGAACCGTCGGCGAGCCGGCAGCGGACGAGCCGCTGACCGCCGAAGTCGAATCCCCACCGGCGGCGGCTCCGGCAGACGAGCAGACAGCATCAGAGGCATCGGAACCCGCGGCAAGCGACGAAGAGGCGCCGACCGAGGCCGCCGGAGCCACGGCGCTGGCGTCCCGGGATGCCAACGCGGCCGGTTCGATGTCCGGTGGGGAGCCGGATGCGGGTACCGAACCCGGTGGCGCCGCCACCTCGCTGCCGGATGTGCCACTGGGTACGGTGGAGCCGGATCTGGAGACGCAGTCCGCCACGGCGATGGACGAGCCGGCGACGGAGCCATTGACGGATCTGGCCGCCGAGGAGCCTGGCGCCGCAGCGGATTCCGCGGAGAGCTCGGTCCCGGAGGTCGGGACGGGTGCGGCGGGGACGGAAGACGCCCTATCCGGCGATCTGGGAACGGCGGGCGAGGCGGCGTCGGCGTCGGATTTCGCCGGGCCGGAAACAACCGACTCATTGGGCGACGCGGGGACGGTGTCCGACAACCCGGCGCCGACGGGGCCTCGGGAAAGCCTGAGTTTCCGCTTCACCGGCGAGTCGTGGATGGAGGTTACGGACGCTCGCGGGGAGCACCTTATTCGCGGGCTCATCAGCGATCCGGGTACCCGAACCGTTGCCGGCGTGCCGCCGTTCACCGTGGTCATCGGCGACGTGACGCGTGTCAGTGTCAGCCGCGAGGGCGAGCCCGTGAACCTCGATCCCTATACCCACGACAAGGTCGCGCGCTTCACCCTGTCCGCCGAATAGGGCACCATTGCGCCCTTGGTGGGGTTCCGCCGAGGCGGTCACGACAGCACCCGCACCGATTTCATGAACCCGTGGATCAGCCTGCGGAGATACTCGCTTGGGCAAGTCGATTCAGAGCATTCGGGGGTTTGGCGACATCCTTCCGGAGGCCAGCGGCACGTGGCGGTTTGTCGAGGACACGCTGCGCGCGTCGCTGCAAGGCTACGGTTACCGCGAGATACGCCTGCCCGCACTTGAAAAGACCGAGCTGTTCGCGCGCTCGATCGGTGAAGTCACCGATATCGTCGAGAAGGAAATGTATACCTTCGACGATCGCAACGGCGAGAGCGTGACTCTGCGCCCCGAAGGCACGGCGGGGTGCGTGCGTGCGTGCATCCAGCATGGATTGCTGCATAACAGCCAGCCACGGCTGTGGTACAGCGGCGCAATGTTCCGGTACGAGCGCCCCCAGAAGGGCCGGTACCGGCAGTTCCACCAGATCGGCGCCGAGGTGTTCGGTCTCGATGGGCCGGACATCGACGCCGAGATGATCCTCATGACCGGACGCATGCTGCGCGCACTGGGTCTCGAGGACGTGCAACTGCAGCTGAATACCCTGGGGACGCCGGCATCCAGGGCCGCCTATCGTGAACAGCTGGTTGCGCATTTCCGGGCTCACGAGGAGCGACTGGATGACGACAGCCGCCGCCGGCTCGACAGCAATCCCCTGCGTATCCTCGACAGCAAGAATCCGGATCTGGCACCCGTGATCGAAGCGGCACCGAGCCTCCTTGAACATCTGGACGAGGAGTCGCGGGCGCACTTCGATCGCCTGAAGGAGATCCTGCAGGCGGCCAGGCAGCCTTTTACCGTGAACCCGCGGCTGGTTCGCGGCCTTGACTACTACAGCCGTACGGTTTTCGAGTGGGTCAGTGACCGCTTGGGTGCCCAGGGTACCGTTCTGGCAGGCGGGCGTTACGACGGCCTCGTGGAGCAACTCGGCGGACGTCCCACCCCTGGGCTGGGGTTCGCTGCCGGCATCGAGCGGCTGGTGGCTTTGGTGGAAGAGGCGGAAGCCGCACCGTCGGACCGAGGCGTCGACGCCTACCTTGTCGTCGCGGGGGACGGGCTCGTTTCATCGGCCCACGCGCTTGCCGAGAGAGTTCGGGATGCGCTTCCGGGAGTGCGGCTGCAGGTGAACAGTGGCGGCGGTTCGTTCAAGAGCCAGTTCAAGCGGGCCGACCGCAGCGGCGCCCGATACGCTCTGGTGCTTGCCGAAGAGGAAGCCGCGCGCGGGCGGGTCGGCGTAAAGGACCTGCGAGGGGACACCGAGCAGCGGAGTGTGACCGAGCAGGAGCTGGTGTCTCTGTTGCGCGGCTAGCGCCGTTGCCCCGTGGCCGTCACTGCGCACCCAGGCCGCCTGCGCCAGCGCATCGGGGCGCACCGGCGAGGCAAGGCGGGGAATAGGGCGACGCGGCTCGGCGCGGTGGTGAGCGCAAGGATAGTTGGGGGGCACGACACTGGGCCTCCGATAACTGACAGTAGTGCAGGGGAAGAAAACGTGACCGGTTATACGTCCGACGAAGAACAGATCGAAGCGATCCGCCGCTGGTGGCGAGAGAACGGGCGATCCGTGATTGCCGGCATTGTCATCGCCCTGGTGGCGGTGGTCGGCTGGCAGCAATGGCGAAGCTATCAGGAAGGCCGCGCGATGAGCGCATCGGGCGGCTATCAGGCTGTACAGGCGGATCTTGGCGACGACGATGCCACGGCGGCCGCGGAGGAGGTCAAGCGCCTGCAGCAGGACTACGCCGACACGCCCTACGCGGCGCTCGGGTCCTTCCAGCTCGCGGCCAGCTTTGTGAAGGCCGACAAGCTGGATGCGGCCGCCGAGCAGTTGCGCTGGATACTGGACAATACCGACGAGACCGCCTTCCGAACGCTGGCCAGATTGCGGCTGGGCGACGTGCTGCTCGCCGCGAACAAGCCCGGTGAGGCGAAGAAGATTTTGGAACCGGCGCCGGACGGCGCCTTCGCGGCGCGCTTCCAGGAGCTGCTCGGTGACGTGCATGCCGCGGAGTCCGACCGCAAGGCTGCCATCGCTGCCTATCGGAAGGCGCTGGACGCGGGCGTCAGTGGGCAGCGCCGCCGACTCGTCGAGCTCAAACTCGATGATCTGGGTGCCGCCGCGGAACCCGCATCGTGATGCGACTCCTGGCGCTTCTGTCCGTTCTCCTTGTGCTCAGCGGCTGTGGCACGCCGGACGTGCTGGAAGCCACGGATGCCCCCGACGTCACGGTGAACGGGGACGTTCAGCCACAACGGCTCTGGTCGGAGGGTGTCGGGGGTGCCACCGGGTTGTTCCAGCGCCTGGAGCCCGCGCTGGCGGACGGACACCTGTACGTCGCCTCCGCCGCGGGGCGCGTTCAGTCGCTGGCGGCGGATACCGGCAGGCGGCAGTGGAGCAAATCCCTGGATCGGCCGCTCTCCGGTGGTCCGGCGGTCGGAGCCGGACTGCTCGCCATCGGAACCCGCGACGGCGCCGTGCTGGGTCTGTCCGCGAAAGACGGGGAGCTGCTCTGGGAATCCGGAGTTACCAGTGAAGTGCTGGCGCCACCGGCCGTCGGGCCCGACGCGGTAATCGTGCGCACCAACGACGGCCGGGTGTTCGATCTTGATCCCGCCAGCGGCGAGCGCCGCTGGATCTACGACCGCAACGTTCCGACGTTGTCCCTGCGCGGTCACGGCAGTCCGGTGTTCGTGCGCGGGGGCGTACTGGTGGGGTTCGACAACGGCCGCCTCGCGGCGCTGCGGCTTGACGACGGCACGCCCGCCTGGGAGGCGACCGTGGGCGTCCCCAAAGGCCGTACCGATCTGGAACGAATGGTCGACGTGGACGCCGATCCGGTGGTTGCGGGCGGCGATGTGTTTGCCGCCTCCTACCAGGGTCGCGTCGCCGGGGTTACGCTGAGGAACGGACGCATCTCCTGGTCACGGGACATGTCCGTGTATTCCGGCCTGGCCGTGGACGACGGCAACGTCTACGTCTGCGATGCCGACGGCAATATCTGGGCACTCGACCGGTATAATGGCGCCTCCGTCTGGCGGCAGGATGCGCTGGCGGGCACGCGCCTGTCGCCGCCTGCCTTCCACGGCGACTACCTGGTGGTGGGCGGCGGTGATGGCTATCTCTACTGGTTGTCCCGGGATGACGGCCACCTGGTGGCGCGGCGCGAGGCGGACGATACGCCGGTGGCGGTCCGCCCACTGGCCGGCCCGGACGGGCGCCTTTACACCCTTTCCGTCGGGGG
>JASFMS010000115.1:0-6325 GCA_050117435.1 Ectothiorhodospiraceae bacterium
CGGGCGCATCACCGTGCGCGTGATCAGCAGCGCCAGCACCAGACCGCCCACGATCGCCGCCGCCATCAGACCCACCGTCAGGCTCATGGCACTGGAGGTGCGCGCGTTCGCCGCCTGCGCCACCGTGTCCAGCGCCCCGAAGGCGTTGTCCTGAAGATCCCGCGCCACCGACGCCATCTCCCGACCTATCGGACCCATGGTCTTATTGCGTGCGTCTTCCAGCGCCGTGAGTTTGCCCGCCAGGGTATCCAGCGTCGTGGTGTATTCGGCGACGCCTTTTCTCGCCGCCGCCAGCAGCCCTTCCTGCTGTTCGCCGAGGACGTAGCCATTGAGCTCGTCCAGGTCGGCTTTTAGGGACTTGACCTGCTTGCGGGCACTGTCCAGCTGCCCCGGGTCGTGACTGCCAACGTAGCGCTGGGCGGCGGCGCGCAGGGCATTTACGCTACCGCTGGCCCGTTGCGCCTGGAATGCAAGGAGGTAGTCGTTGCTGTCGGTGCCGCGGGTGGCGAGGCGGTCCAGAGCATCGGCCGCTGCGCCGCCGGCGGATGCCATGCTGCCCGTGAGTCCGTCGATTGCGGAGGCCGCCGGGCGCACCTTGTCATTGAAGGCGGCATTGTAGCGTTCGGCGAGAGACGCGAGATGGGACAGGGTCTTGCGCCGGTCCGGCTCGGCTGCGCCCTCATTGGCGCCCTTCAGTGCCTTGCTCAGGGATGCGCCGAAGTCCTCGAACTCGCCGGCGAGCGCCGGGTCACGACTGATGACGAAGGCGTCCAGGCGCAGGCGCTGCCGATAGAGCGTGGTCAGAATATCGGACGCCAGTGCGGTGTCCGGCGCCAGCTCGCCGGCAACCACGTTCATGCGGCTCCTCACGTCCTGAAAGCCGAGAAAGGCGGCCACACCGACGACGGCGAAAATGACGAGAATGACCACCGGTGCCGCCAACACCTTCGCCCGCAGACCGAACACCGAACGAGACGAGGGACGCTGCCCCCCGGCGCGCGCCTTAATCTTCTTCACGCTACCACCCCGGGAAATTCAGTATGAATTAGTTTGCATTCGAAACTATCGGCCGGCGGTCCAGCGACTTTAGGAAAATCGGGGTGGGACAAGAAAGGCCGGGAGCGGGTCGTCCGCTCCCGGCAAGCCGGGGAGGGTCCGGCGTGAGGCAGGCGGTCTGGGTTCAGTGGGAGGAGGCCACATTCTCCTTGCCCGCGAAGGGGGTGAGGCGGACAGCGACCCGCCGGTCCAGGGCCAGTCCGTCCGCGTCGCCGGGGGCGGCCTCGGCACCGGACTCGCCCACACTTCGAACGCGAATGCGCTGCCGGTCGACACCGGCGGAGGCGAGAGCGTCCATGACCGCGCGGGCTCGGCGGGCCGACAGGGTCTTGTTGTACCGGGCCGTTCCGCGCTGGTCGGCATGACCCACCAGCTCGATGGAGAGATCCGGGTAACGCTGCAGCAACCGCGCCAGGCCGGCGACTCGGTCCCGGGCGCGGGGCGCCAGCCGGTCGGAGTCGGTGCGGAAGAGAACGTCCATGGACAGTGCGCCGCTGAGCTCCTGAATCCGGGCGTCAGCGGACCGCTTGGACAGTTCCGTCGACAGCTCCGCCTTTGCCTGTCGCAACCGCTTCTCACTGGCGCGACTGCTGGCAAGGGCGTCATCCAGTCGCGCCGCACGGCCATTGGCGTCCGCCAGGGCCGTCCGCAGGGATTCATTGTCGCCCCGGGTTTCCACGGCGTCGCCCACGGCGCTTCCCAGTGCCGCGCCCACCACCAGGCCCGCCGGACCGGCCACGGCCGCGCCGACGAAGCCGCCGGCGCCGAAGCCGACGCCGGCGCCGGCATCGCCCGCCGAAGTCTGCGGCTCTTCGGTAACTTTCAGATCGGAAACCGGCAGCCGAGGCAGGGGCTTGGCCGCAGCGACCAGGGGGGCCAGGGCGACGGCGGCGGCGAGAGCGGTGGTACGAAGATGATTGCGATTCATGGCTCTTCTCCTGTTGCGTTTCCGCAATGAATGGGTTGTTCCGCTTGGGACGGTTTTCATTTCAGCGCTGCCGCCGGGCGCCGCTCGGGCCCTCCTCGGGCAATGCGGCGACGAGTTGTGGCAAAACGGTGACAGGCCGGCGCGCGGGCGTCCCGGAGGGCTGGCGGCGAGGAGGCCGGGACTCGGCGGCAATCGCTGTAACGACGAAGCGCAGGGGGCCGCCAGGGACCACGGCATCGAAGGGGTAGCAGGTAATCAGCGTCAGGAAGGCTCCCTGTCGGGGCAGCCGCAGCCGCTGCCGGCGGCTGTCCATAACCTCGCGCCGCACGACCCGGTAGTGCAGCCGATCCCCGCCCAGAGTCTCGACGACAATGTCCCACCCCGGCTCGAGCCGACGCAGGAAGGCGAAATGCGTGTCCCGGTGCCCCGCCACAACCACGTTGCCCGATGCCCCCGGCCGGGCGCTGTCCGGCAGATGTCCCGGGCCGAAGGCAAGCGCTTCGCCGGTGACTCCCTCCAGCACGATGTCGTCAATGCCCAGCGCCGGCACCCGCAGCCTGGCGACGGGAACGGTGTCCGCCCACGGCCACGGCGGCACGCCGCTCCCCGTCGCCAGGCTCCGCGACCATGCATCCCGGAGCAGAGTCTGGGCGACCATCGCCTTGAGGTGGATATAGCCGCCCTGGAGCAGTTGCCAGCCGCCGCCCAGCGCGACCACCAGGGCAACGGCCAGCCAGCCGCGCCTCACCCTCATGGCTCCCTGGCGGCCTCGTCCGCCCGGAACCCGAGATGCCCCAGCAACCACGCCACGGCCGCGATTAGCAGCAACAGCAGGCCGGCGATCAGGTGCATTCCTGCAGCGGTAGCGGTTCGCGGCATCACGGTGACGAAACCGGAGGGATCGCTGCCGTCGGGGAGGTTGGCCGGCACCGCCTCCCGCTTGAGGCTAGCCCCGGACGGGCGCCCGGGCGCGCGATCAACGGCAACGAGGCTGGTATAGCGTGTAACCAGATGATGGGCCGTGGCGGTGGCGACCACGTCGGGACGCACCTCCGCCTCCGCCCGACCGGCGCGGATTTCGTCCATGAGGGCGGCGATTCGTCGCCTCGCCCAGAGAACCGACACGCCGTTGCGGCCGAAGCCGGCCGGTATTTGGACGCGGCGGCGCCAGGACTGTCCGTCCGTCTCTCCCTCCACCACCACCGGGCCTTCACCCGTGCCGATCCTCGCCGCCACCACTAGCGGCTCGCCGGCGTAGAGATCGGGAATCCGCTCCGGGTAGCTCTCCGCGTCCCCCGGCCAATGCACCCGAATATCCCGGACCACCGGAGCGCCAATGCGCCGGAACAGGGCACCTATATCCTGCTCCACCTCGCCGACACGATCGACGAAGGTGTAGCTCCCGCGCCCGAACCGCGCCGCCACACGCATGAAATGCGCGTTCGGGGCGGAGCCGATGCCCACGGTGAACAGACGGCTGCCGCCAAGGCGTTGGTGGATCAGGCGGAACAGGGCTTCCTCGTTGCCCACGGCACCGTCGGTGATGAAGACAACCTGGCGCAGGTGACCCGCGGCCGCAGGCGACAGCGCCAGCTTCAGCGCCGGCGCCATGTTCGTTCCACCTCCGGCGTCGAGGCCCGCCACGTAGGCCCTGGCCTGGCGAACGACGGCGGGCTGGGCGGGCTGCGCGGACGGGTGGAGCCGCTGGGCGCCATCGCTGAAAGTGATGATATTGAAGCGGTCCCGGGGTTTCAGGCGCTGCAGGGCCGCGTCCATGGCGCGCCTTGCCTGACGTATGGACCGACCTTTCATGGAACCGGATACGTCGATCACGAAGACGACTTCCCTGGCGAGAGCGCGAGCGTTCCGCGGCTGCGGCGGCATGAGCAGCAACTGGACGTAACGCTGGCCCTCTACCGTCTCGCCGAACAGCGCCGCGCGCGGTTCCCGTCCCGGTGCGGGAGACCATCGCAGGACGAAGTCGCGGTCCGACGCCACCACCTGACGACGCGGCGTAATGCGCCGCAGGCCGCCTTTCAGCTCGCGAATCCGAATTCGGTGCGAGGGGCTTTCCAGACGGCCCAGCGGGAAGCCGGGATCCAGCGTCACCGCAATATCCACAGGGTTCGCCGACGGCAGTCCGGGCGGCAGCACGCGCGGGGTGATCCGCGGCGCGTCCGGCACCTGGTCCGTCGGCACCGCCCATCCGGTGGCGGCGTCCGGCATGAACGTACGTTCGCGGCGAAGCGGCTGCCCCGGTATGTACCGGGGTGTGACGGCCAGCGGGAACCGCAGATGAAAGTCGCCGTCGGCGTAGCGCAGCCGCTCCCGGTACCCCAGCTGGACCTCGATGGTCTGTCCGGGCCCGATGTTCGCCACGGACGTGGTGAACAGGTTCGGCCGCTCCTGTTCCACCAGGGAAGCGCGTTGCCCCTGGCTTCGGGCCTGCTCGTAGGTCCGGCGCGCGGCGGCACGGGGGCGGATCTCACCTTCGATGACGCGGTTGCCGACACGCATCCGCAGCCGGTCCACGGCCGCCTGCTCCGGCAGCGGAAAAACGTAAACCCCCTCGGTCCATGCGGACCCGTCGTTGCGGAAGCGTTGAATGACCGTCGCCCGGGCGACGACGCCACTGACGTGAATGCGGACCCGGGTCCGCAGCCGGGTGGCCCTGACCCGCTCGCCCTGGGCGTCGACGAAGAACAGGCCACCTGCCCCGGCGTCCGCCGGCCTCGCCTGCGAGACGTTCGGCGACGCCCCTGCCGGCCCTGAATGGCAGAGCGGCATCAAGAGGGCCACGGCGAGGAACAACCCCCGCCCCGCCCCGGAAATCGACGACAACCCCATGGTGGAACTCCCCCGTAGCAATGGAATCGTCGGTCATTGCAGCGCACCGCGAAGCCGGGCCCGGGGCGGGGAAATGGCGGTTTCGGGACGAAATGTGGCAGAGTTGAGCGCGGTACGACACGCCGAAGAGGGCCCCATGAGTCGCCGCATCGCCATCGTCGAGGACGAACGGACCATCCGCGCCAACTATGCGGAAGCCATGGAGCGCCAGGGCTATCGCGTGGAAGGGTTCGGCTCGCGAACGGAGGCCCTGGCCGCCTTCGAGCGCGACCTGCCGGACCTGGTGATCATCGACGTGGGGCTGGGCGACGAGGCCGAAGGCGGCTTCGACCTCTGCCGGGATCTGAGGGCCCGGGCCCCCGTGCTGCCGATCATCTTTCTCACGGCGCGGGACAGCGATCTGGACACCATCTCCGGCCTCCGCCTGGGCGCCGACGACTACCTGGGCAAGGACATCAGCCTGGTCCAGCTGCTGGCCCGGATCTCGGCGCTGTTCCGGCGCCTTGAGGCGCTGCGCCAACCCGTCGAGGCGGAGACCGTGCTCAGCCACGGCCCAGTCCGCGTGGAAACGGAGCGCATGCGCGTTACATGGCGCGGCACCGAAGTCAGCCTCACGCTGACCGAGTTCTGGATGGTTCACGCTCTCGTGCGCCGGCCCGGGCACGTGAAGAGCCGGGATCAGCTGATGGACGAGGCCCAGGTGGTGGTGGATTCCCACACCGTGACCTCACACATCAAACGCATCCGCCGTAAGTTCCAGGGTCTGGACCCGGATTTCGAGGCCATTGAAACGGTCCACGGCCTCGGCTACCGCTGGAAACCGTGAGCCTTCGGCTGAAGCTCTCCCTCATTGCGCTGGTGGTCCTGGTGCTGCCCTGGGCGGCCTGGCGGTTCGTCGGCACCACCGAGAGCCTGCTCCGGCACGGAGAAGAGCAGGCGTTGCTGGACACGACGGACACACTCGCGCGCGCCGTCTCCGCCGAGGGACTGATTCCGGCGGGACGTCCGCCGGGCGCGCTCTACGCCTGGACCGCACGCACCCCGGTCTGGGTGGACGGCTACGGTGACGAGTGGCCGGAATGGAGCGGTGAGCCGCAGCACTTCGCGGCTGGCCCCGTGGACGCCGCCGATCCGCCGGCGCTGGACTTCACCCTGGCCCATGACGACGATGCCTACTACCTGCTTTTCCAGGTGGAAGACCGGAACATCGTGTATCGGCGCACGCCGACCCCCGGCGCCGTCCGGGACGATCGCATCCGGCTCCACCTGCGCGGCAGCGAGGGCGAGCGCATCGTGGTCATAGACACCATCGCCCCGGGCTGGGTGCGTGGACGCGAACCCGACGGGGACACTGTGGCCGCCGTGGCGGGGGAATGGCAGGAGACGGGCCGTGGCTACTCGGTGGAGTTGCGCGTGCCCCGGACATTCGCCGACGACGCGATCGGATTCGCGGTGGCAGACACGGATGGCGACGGGACCACGCACTGGATCGGC
>JASFMS010000116.1:0-6320 GCA_050117435.1 Ectothiorhodospiraceae bacterium
GAAGATCTCGTTGAGTGCGGCGCGCACGGTGCGGCCGCTGTAGAGGACGTCGTCCACCAGGACGATGACTCGATCCTCCACCTGGAAGGGCAGGTTGGACGGACGGACTTTCGGGTTCATGCCGATACGGCTGAAGTCGTCCCGATAGAAGCTGATGTCCAGCGTGCCCAGGGGCGTTTCCATGCCCAGAGCCCGGTGGAGGTGCCGGGCGATCCAGACGCCGCCGGTATGGATGCCGATCATCACCACGCGGTCGCTGCCCTCGCGCCTGACGATGTCGGCCACGCCGTCGGTCATTGTCTCCAGTAGTTCGGAAACGTTCGCGATCCCGCTCATTATCTGTTCCGTTCGCCGAACCAGGTCTCCAGAATCACCTGGGCCGCGACCTGATCGAGTATTGCCTTGTCACGTTTCGAGCGGACGGGCCGTCCACTGTCACGCAACCGTTTTGCCGCCTCATGGGAGGAGAGACTTTCATCCACGCGATGGACCGTCAGGCCGGTCACCCGCCGGAGGCGGTTCGTGAAGGCTTCCGCCTGGGCCGTAGTCGTCGATGCGGTACCGTCGGCGTGCCGGGGTATGCCCACCACCAGCGCATCCGGCCGCCACTCGTCCAGGAGCACCTGAAATGCTGACCAGTCCGGTTCACCGCCGCGACAGGCCAGCGTGGTGAGCGGCCGCGCACTGCCCGTGACCGATTGCCCGACGGCGACGCCGAGGCGCTTCAGCCCGAAATCCAGGCCCAGGTAGGTACCCGACGGCATCGCTCAGGCGTGGCCGGTGTCGGAGGACAGCAGCGAGAGGTCCACGCCGAGCAGCGCTGCCGCCGCGCGCCAGCGCTCGTCGTTGTCGCGCTCGAAGATGATGGCCGGATCCGCCGGGCCGCTGAGCCAGGCATTCTCCGCCATTTCCTGCTCCAGCTGCCCGGGGCCCCAGCCGGCGTAGCCCAGGGCGACCAGGTAGCGTGTCGGGCCGCCGCCACGGGAGAGCGCCTCGAGCACGTCGCGGGACGTGGTGATAGCCACCTGATCCGAGATGGCCATGGTGGACTCCCACTGGCGCGTGGTGTCGTGAAGGACGAAGCCTCGCTCGCGCTGCACCGGCCCGCCGACGTAAACGGCGCGATCCCCCGCCTCCGAGCCGGTTTCCTCCAGGCCGATATGGCCGAACAGCTCGTTCAGCGTCAGCCCGGATGGACGATTGATGACAATGCCCAGAGCCCCGTCCTCGTTGTGCTCGCAGACGTAGGTGACGGTCTGCGAGAAATTCGGATCCGCCAGGGCCGGCATGGCAATCAGGAAATGGTCGGTCAGGCTCGCTTCACCCATGGCGCACAGTATCCGCCACGGGCGACGGCGGAGACAAGTGAAACTCGGGCTGATTGGCAGGTGCCGGGGCGCTGAAACGACGAACGCCCGCGCGCCCGAATCTTTCAGCGTGCCGAGAACTGGGCGCCGTCCTGGAAGCGCCAGGTGCGCGTTATCACGAGCAGATCCTTGCCTTGCAGCACTTCCTTTGGCACGGGGGCGAACGGGGCGGCCAGGTCGACGATTCGTTGAGCCGCCTGGTTCAGTACCGGGTAGGGCGAGGGGCGCAGCACCTTGATGGCGTTCACCGACCCGTCGGGGCGGATCGTCACTTCGACGATGAGCCGGCCCGCGAGCCGCCGGGCGCGGGCCTCACGGGGATAGTTGAGGTTGCCGACGCGCTCCACCTTGTGGATCCACTCGCGCATATAGGCCGCCGCGGCGTGAGCTTTTGTCCGTGCGTCGATGCGCCGTTTCGAAGGATACTTGGCGTGGAGCTTTTCGTTGATCTCCGAGAATTCCGAGGCGGCGGCCACCTGGCGGCGATCATTGATAAGTTCCGCGGCGGAGGGCAGTTTTTTCGGCTTCGGCTGCTCCTTCGGCTGCGGGTGACTGGATTTTGGCTTGGCCTTGCCCTGGACCACCGCCGCGGACGACTTCTTTTTCTTCGGACTCGGGGCGGGGGCCGCGTTGACCGCGGCGTTGCCTTCGGCCACGCCGGGTGTCAGCGCCTTCTGGGGGCGCTCGGGCACGTTCGCGTCCTCCGCGGTGCCGCCACCGTCCTGGTTGGACTGCGCGAGGAAGTCATAGTCGTCCGGTGCCTTTTCCTGGGAGTGCTGGGCGAGCGTGACTTCCAGCATGGGGGGCGTGCGCTGGGGTTTCGGCAGGCCCCATGTGAAGCCCACGCCGAGGACAATCAGCGCGTGAATGACGATAGAGACGAACAGGGTCAGGGACAGCCGATCGCCTGCGGAGATTCTCGGCGCCGCCATGGTGCTCACCCGTGTGCCTCCTCTGCCCGAATGCCCGGGGCGATCCCCCGGTCGAGACGCCGTAGCATGCCCTGCGCGATGAGCCCGTTCAATGTTCCGAAGATCACCGCGGCGGTCATGAACACCGGCAGCAGATGCAGCAGTCCCGGGTGTGGGATGAAAAGCGCCCAGGCCACGAAAAACTGCGCGGCGATGTGCGACATCGCCGCCAGCAGGCTGTGACCCACCGGGCCGATCCCGGGAATTCGGCTCGACAACCCGAGGGTGGCGACCGTGGCCGCGGCGCCGCTGATGCTGAGCATGAAGGTTGGCGAGAGGAAGGTGCCGAGTATCAGGCTGCCCGCCAGGGCCCGCAGCAGTGCCACCCAGGCCGCGGTCTTCCACCCGTAGCGGCACAGGGCGGCAACGGTGATCACGTTGGCCAGGCCCGGTTTCACGCCGGGTATCGGGCTCGGCAGTGCGCTCTCCGCCACGTGGACGCCGATCGCCAGGGCGGTCAGATAGGCGATGCGGAGGTCTTCTCGGCTGCTCTGAATCGTGGTGTGCACGGTGTTTCCGGTTTTCCGCGCCTGCCGTAAACGACCGCCAATTCTAGCAGGGGGCGTAGCGGCGAAAGGAGAAGCAGGCCACAGCCCTTCCGTTCCTGCCGAGGTGGCGATCCTCAGAAATTGATGCCGTCGTACCCGGGCGTATCGCCGACGACCTGGACGACGACGCGGTTCGGCAGGCAGATCGCGCTTTCGCCGGGATGGCGCAGCCACCCCGCCCGCACGCAGATCTTGCGCGGACCGGGCGAGGAAACAACGCGAATCCTTCCCCGGCCCACCTGAATGACACTCTCGCCCAGTACGCCGCTGACGCGGATCGTGCGCTCGCGGGTCAGCGGCAGGACTGTGCGCTGTTCACCGTCCACCCAGATGGTGGCTGCCGTGGCGTCGCCTCCCTGCCAGATGGTGACGTAAAGCCCGGCCACCAGGGCCAGAGCGAGCGCCAGGATAACCCGATCAACGATTGTCATAGCGGCTCGCTGCGCCTTACGCGAGGCGCGTCTCCCTGGAACCGCACGCGCTTCGCCATCGCCGGGTTCATGTGCACGATGCCATCGTCGTCCACCAGCATTACATAGCGCACGCCGAGCTTCCGCGCGACTGTGATCCAGTGCTGGGGGCCGGCGACGAATAACGCGGTGGCCGCCGCATCCGCCAGCGCCGGGTCGGTACCGAGGACCGTTACCGAGCGGACGCCGCGTGCCGGCATGCCGGTGCGCGGATCGAGAATGTGATGGTATCGGCGGCCTTCGTAGACGAAGAATCGCTCGTAGTCGCCCGAGGTGAAAACGGTCTCGCCGCCGTCGATGTCAACCGCGGCCAGCAGTCCTTCCCCCCGCGGTGCGCGAATGCCGATGCGCCAGCGGCGCTCGCCCGGCCGGCCGATGGCCGCCAGATCGCCGCCCGCATTCACGATGGCGTTGTCCACGCCCCGCTCGCGCAGCAGTGAGAGCGCTCTACCCACGGCGTAGCCCTTGGCGAATCCTCCCAGGTCGATCCGGACCGCCGGATTGGCCGTGGACACGCGGCCGTCGGCCAGGCGCAGATCGGTGAGTCGCGGACGCTGATCGAGAAGCCGCCGAATGCGGTCGGCGGCCGGCGGGCGGGCGTCCTCCGGCTTGCCCCGGTCGAAGCCCCATAGCCGTACGAGCGCGCCGATGGCCGGGTCGAACCGATGGCCGGAACGGACCTCGATGCGTCGGGCGCGTTCGAGCATCGTCGTCAACTCGCCGTCGATGGGGGCGCTCTCGCCGCGATCGAGTGCGCGATTGACCCGCGCCAGGCCGTTGCCCTCCCACGGATCCCAAGCCTTGTCCCAGTCCTCGAAATGCTGTTCCAGGACACGGACCAGCTCGTTGCCGCGCTCCGTGGAGACGCCGTAGAGGGTCACGTCCACGAGCGTGCCCATGGCCATGAAGCGGGCGTCGAAGCGCTGAGGCGGATTGTTGCATCCCGCCAGCGCCAACAGAACCAGGAGAGCGGTGAGCCGCGAGGGGACGCGGCGAGCCCGCCGCGGCGTCCTGTCAGTCGGTGCGCGAGTCGAGTCGGCGTTGGATTGCATCGAAGAAGCGGCTGCTGATGTTGATGCCGTAGATCCTGTCCAGCTCGCGCACGCATGTGGGGCTGGTCACGTTCACTTCCGTGAGGTAATCGCCGATCACGTCCAGACCGACGAAGACGAGCCCGTGTTTCGCCAGCTCGGGGGCCACCTGGTTGCAGATCCAGCGGTCCCGTTCGCTTAGAGGTACGCCTTCGCCGCGGCCGCCCGCGGCGATGTTGCCCCGGGTTTCGCCGCTGGCGGGGACGCGTGCCAGGGCGTACGGCACCGGTTCGCCGTCGACGACGAGGATGCGCTTGTCGCCGCTTCGGATCTCGGGGATGTACTTCTGCGCCATAACATAGCGCCGCCCCTTCTGGTTCAGCGTTTCGATGATGACGCTGGTATTGGGGTCGCCCTCGGCAACCACGAAAACAGACTCGCCGCCCATGCCGTGGAGCGGCTTCAGCACTGCCTTGCCGTGATCGCGGACGAAGGCGCGCAGCAACTGTGCGTCCATGCTTACCGTCGTCGGCGCGCCGCATTGCGGGAAGTTGGCGGCGTAGAGCTTTTCCTGGGCGTCCCTGAGCCCGCGCGGATGGTTCAGCACCACAACGCCCTGGCTCTGAGCCGCATCCAGGATATAGGTGGCGTAGAGGAACTCGCTGTCCACCGGCGGGTCCTTGCGCATCAGGACGACGTCGAGATCCGCCATTCGATGGTGCTCGTACTCCCCGCGTTCGTACCAGTCGTAGTTGTCGTCACGAACCTGTAGCGGGGCCGAGCGACACCACGCCTGCCCGTCGCGCAGAGCCAGGTCGGCAAGCTCCATGTAGCGGATTTCCCAGCCGCGGCGCTGGGCCTCCAGCAGCATGGCCAGGGTCGTGTCCTTGTAGGGTGTGATGGCGCCGATGGGATCCATCACCACACCGAGTCTCACGGTCATTCACTGTCCTCCGGGAATGTCTGTCCCTTCACGTTGAACCGGCGGCACCGGCGTGCTGGCAGCGCCGACAATCCATCGATATCGATCAGTTCACAGAACGTGTCGGCGACTTTCTGGTACTTCTCACACTGGCGGGTTTTTCGTCGGCCGCGCTGACGAGCAACGCCGTGCCGGTTCGTTTCCGCGGCTCTTCCGTGCGACGGCGAGACGGTTGCGGTGCCCCGGTGCCGGGATAGCGGCGCAGTCGCGAAACTGTGATGTCCTGCCGGTTTTTGCCGGGCGGACGGTACGGCGGCCTCAAGGTCCGGCGGTAGCAGGCCGATACGCTGATAGACGACGCCTTTTCCGGATGACCGCCGGTTCGAATCCGGGAAGCGCGGGGCACCGGGCGCCGCCGGGTCGGCGCGGTTGACGGGTTCCGAATATGCAGGGGGGGTGGCTGCCATTGCTGCCTCGTCCGGGACGCCCCGGAAATGCGCGCTGCATCGAAGGCGGCGGCCGGGGCGCGAGAGAGAGTCGGTGGATTGTACCTCAGTCCTGTGTTAATTAAACTCGGCAATTGGCGGAAAATGGCCGGAATATCTGCCCGCAATCGCGTTTCGACGCCATACTGCGCGCCAGCCGACGGAGTTGTAATTGGGGGAGCCGGTGGAAACGGAAAGTATGGACGAATCTCTGGCCGGCCTTAAGGTCATGGTCGTCGATGACAGCAAGACCATCAGGCGCACCGCCGAGACCCTTCTGAAGAAGGAGGGCTGCGAGGTCATTACGGCTACCGATGGCTTCGAGGCGCTATCCAAGATCGCCGACTACCGGCCCGGCATTATCTTCATCGACATCATGATGCCACGGCTCGATGGCTATCAGACCTGCGCGTTGATCAAGCATAACCAATCGTTTCGGAATACGCCGGTTATCATGCTGTCCAGCAAGGACGGCCTGTTCGACCGGGCGCGGGGACGTATTGTCGGGTCCGAGCAGTACCTGACC
>JASFMS010000117.1:0-6312 GCA_050117435.1 Ectothiorhodospiraceae bacterium
TGGGATTCCGGAAATCGCCAGCGCCGCCGAGGTACCGATGAGCGCCGGGATGTCGGCGTCCACCTCGCTGTTCATCGAGATGACCGTGGCGATGACCTGGACTTCGTTGGTGAAGCCTTCCGGGAAGAGCGGCCGGATCGGACGGTCGATGAGACGGCAGATCAGGGTCTCCTTCTCGGAAGGCCGACCCTCGCGCTTGAAAAACCCACCGGGAATCTTGCCCGCGGCGTAGGTGCGCTCCTGATAGTTGACCGTCAGCGGCAGGAAGCCGCGGGGCTCGCCCTGATCCTTCTTGCCCACCACCGTGACCAGGACCACGGTATCGGACATGTTGACCAGAACGGCGCCACTTGCCTGACGGGCGAGCTTTCCGGTCTCGAGCGTTACGGTATGTTCACCGTACTGAAACGTTTTCTTGACAGGAGTCACAACCTATTTCCACCTACAGCCTGTGTATGTGCGGCCTTACTTGCGCAGACCGAGCCGCTCGATAATCGTCTGATATCGCTCGAGGCTCTTGCCCTTGAGATAGTCGAGCATCGTCCGGCGCTGATTGACCAGACGCAGCAGCCCACGGCGGGAGTGATGGTCCTGCTTGTGGGTGCCGAAATGTTCGGTGAGGTGTTTGATGCGCGCGGTCAGCAGCGCGATCTGCACTTCCGGCGAACCCGTGTCGCCCTCGGTGCGCTGGAAATCCTTGACGATTTCCTGTTTTTGCTCGGCAGTCAGAGACATCGACAACTCCTGGTCATTTCGATGATTCTAAAGGACTCGGTATTGTATCCGCGCGGCCGGGGCCAAACAAGCTAACCCGGCTTCGCCAAAGGCATTTTCCAGGTCCCGCTTCGCGGCACCCTCAACGTCTGTCACGAACCACGGCTGGCCAGCAGCCGCTTGGGCGCGATCCGCCCGTCACCCATGATCGCTCCCATCCCGAGAAAGCGGCCTTCACCGGCGTAGAGCCGTACCCACCCCTCGGGCGGCGCTTTCGGCACCCATACCGGCTGGCCCTGGCGCAGGTAGAACGCCACGTCGTCGGAGAGGTGAACGCCGGGCCACTGGGTCAGGGCGGTTTCCATGGGCAGCAGAAGCGCGTCCAGCGCCCCGAAGCCATCCTCCGCCGCGGACTCGATCTCTTCCATGGTGACAAGCCGGGCGCTTTCGTCGTAGGGGCCCAGCCCCGTGCGTCGCAAGGCCTTGACGTGAGCACCAACGCCGAGCGCCTCGCCGATATCCTCGATCAGCGTTCGCACGTAGGTACCCTTGGAGCAATGCACCGCGAAGTCCGCCTCGACCTCGCGCAGCTCGACCAGACGCAGCTCGTGAATGGTGATGGGGCGAGCCGCTCGCTCCACCTCCTCACCCTGGCGCGCCAGCTCGTAGAGCCTCCGCCCCTGGTGCTTGACCGCAGAATACATGGGCGGGATCTGTTCGCCCTCGCCGCGGAAGCGCTCCAGCACTTCCTCGAGCGTCTGTCGGTTCAGACCGCTCACGGCCTGCTCGCGAAGGATTTCTCCCTCCGCATCGGCGGTATCGGTGACCACCCCGAACCGGGCGGTCACCAGGTAGCGCTTGGCGGCGCCCAGCAGAAAGCTGCTTACCTTGGTCGCCTCACCGAAACACAGTGGCAACAGGCCCGTCGCCAGCGGGTCGAGGCTGCCGGTATGGCCCGCCTTGCGTGCCTGAAACAGCCGTTTGGCCCGCTGCAGGGCGGCGTTGGACGTCACACCCTGCGGCTTGTCCAGCAACAGGATGCCGCTGACGTTTCGCCCCTTCCTACGTGCCATTGCCCTTTCCAGTATTCCGAATGCCCTGGGAAACCGCGCGCTCAGTCCCGATGCTTCTCTTCGTCCTCTTCCACCGCCTCGTCTATGAGGCGGGAGAGTCTGGCGCCGCGCTCGAAGGATTCGTCGTACCGAAACCTGAGCGCCGGGACGGTTCGCAGGTGGAGCTGGCGTCCTAGAAGACCGCGCAGGAAGCCGGCGGCATGATTCAGGGCCTCCACCATCTCCGCCGAGGCGGCGGCGTCCAGCCCCAGGCCGGTGACCAGGACCTCGGCATGGGCCAGATCCCGGGTCACCCGGACCTCGGATACCGTCACCGACCCCACGCGGGGATCGCGGACCTCGTCGCGGATCAGCGATGCCAGCTCACGCTGGATCTGTTCGCCGACGCGACGGGTACGGGAGAAATCACGCGGCATTGCGCACCTCCCGGTCGGTAGTGGCCTGGGCGTCAGATCTCACGCTTGACCTCGATGCGCTCGTAGCATTCGATCTGGTCACCGGCCCTGACGTCATTGTAGTTCTTGACCCCGAGACCACACTCGGTGCCGGCCCGAACCTCGTTGACGTCGTCCTTGTAACGACGCAGGGACTCCAGCGCGCCCTCGAAGATCACCACGTTGTCGCGCAGCACGCGGATGGGGTTGCTGCGGCGGACCACGCCGTCCACAACGAGGCAGCCGGCGATCTGGCCCAGAGCGGAGGAGCGGAACACGTCCTTGACCTCGGCGAGGCCGATGATCTCCTCCCGGGTCTCCGGCTCCAGCATGCCGCTGATGGCGGCACGCAGCTGGTCGATGGCGTCATAGATCACGCTGTAGTAGTGCAGCTCGACCTCGTTCTCCTCGGCCAGCTTCCGTGCCTTGGCGTCGGCACGGACATTGAAGCCGATGAGCAGCGCACCGGAAGCGATGGCCAGGTTGACGTCGGATTCGTTGATGGCACCGACGCCGCTGGCGACCACCTTGATTCGCACCTCTTCGGT
This sequence comes from Ectothiorhodospiraceae bacterium, assembly GCA_050117435.1. Taxonomy (GTDB): domain Bacteria; phylum Pseudomonadota; class Gammaproteobacteria; order Nitrococcales; family Nitrococcaceae; genus JASFMS01. The sequence continues at coordinate 2,770 of JASFMS010000117.1, forward strand.
GGAGAGGTTCTGCAGGGACTGCTGCAGCGCCTCCACGGACCCCTGGACGTCGCCCTTGATGACGAGGTTCACCGTAAGCACCTCGTCTTCCTTCATCTGGCTGAAGAGCTCGTCCATCTTCGCGGCCTTCTGGGCCTGGAGGCGCTTGTCACGGGATTTCTCGCGACGGTATTCGGCGACTTCGCGGGCCTTCTTCTCGTCCTCCAGAACGACGACGTCGTCACCAGCTTCCGGAAGCCCCGACAGCCCGAGCACCACCACCGGCGTGGACGGCCCGGCCTCCTTAACCGTGCGCCCGGCCTCGTCCAGCATGGCCCGGACCCGGCCGAACTCGGTGCCGGAGAGGATGACGTCGCCGCGGCGAAGTACGCCGTTCTGCACCAGGATGGTAGCGGTGGGGCCGCGGCCCTTGTCCAGACTGGACTCCACGACCACACCCGTGGCGGGGCAGTCCTTCACCGCCTTGAGCTCCAGAAGCTCGGACTGCAGCAGCACCGCTTCGAGGAGATCGTCAATGCCCTGGCCGGTCTTCGCCGAGACGGGCACGAACTGAACATCACCGCCCCAGTCTTCCGGAATGACCTCGTGCTGGGCGAGCTCCTGCTTCACCCGGTCCGGATCCGCCCCGGGCTTATCCATTTTGTTCACCGCCACGACCACGGGCACACCCGCCGCCTTGGCGTGTTTCACGGCTTCCTGGGTCTGGGGCATTACACCGTCATCCGCCGCGACGACCAGGATGACCACGTCCGTGACCTTGGCACCGCGCGCCCGCATGGCCGTGAAGGCCTCGTGGCCCGGCGTGTCCAGGAACGTGAGCATGCCTTGCCCCGTCTCGACATGATACGCGCCGATGTGCTGGGTAATTCCCCCGGCCTCGCCGGCGGCGACCTTGGTTCGGCGGATGTAGTCGAGCAGTGAGGTCTTGCCGTGGTCCACGTGGCCCATGATCGTGACCACAGGCGCGCGCGGCACCTCCTCGCCCTCGGGCTGGCCCGCCTGGGCCATGACCTCTTCCTCGACGGCGCTTTCCTTCACCACCTTGGGCTTGTGGCCCATTTCCTCGACCAGCAGCACGGCGGTGTCCTGGTCGAGCACCTGATTGATGGTGGCCATCACCCCCTGCTTCATCATTTCCTTGATCAGGTCCGCCGCCTTCACGCTCATGCGCTGCGCCAGATCGCCGACGCTGATGCTCTCGGGTACCACCACTTCGCGAACCACCGGTGCGGTGGGACGCTCGAATCCCTGCTGAAGCTGGGCGCCGGCACCGCTGGCCGCCGCACGGCCCCGCCGGCCGCCACGCGCAGCGCCGCGGGGCTCCTCGCGCTTCTTCTTGCCCTTGCCCTTGCCACGGCCAGCCTTGCGGGCAGCGCGTTCCTCCGCCTCGCGCTCGCGGCGCATCTCGGCCTCGAGGCGCTTGCGCTCCTTCTCTTCCTCGATCTCCTTCTTGCGGGCGGCCTCGGATTCCGCCCGCTGCTCTTCGGCCTCCGCCTCGGCGCGCTTCTGCTGGGCGTCCTCCTCGCTCGCTTCGGCCTGCTCTTCCTGCTCTTCTGACGCCTCGGCGGCCTCGGCTTCTTCCGGCGCCGCGTCAGTGGTTTCCGCTTCCGCGGCTTCCGCCACCTGGGCGCCCTCGGCGACTTCCGGCGCACCGGACTCCACACTCTCCGTCGGCTGGGTCTCGGGCTGCTCCGCGGGCTGCTCGATCTGGCGGGAAGCCTCTTCGGTCGCTTCCGCCCTCGCCTCCTCGGCCCTGCGCGCCTCGGCCTGCTCAAGATCCTCCTGGAGTGCCGCCTGCAGGACCTTGGCCTCACGCTCGTGCTGTTCCGCTTCAACCACCGTGCGCTTGACGTAGGTGCGCTTCTTGCGCACTTCCACGTTCACCGTACGCGACGTCCGCGGCCCGCGCGTGGCGGCACCCCGACCACCGCCGCCGGTGGGCAGCTTGATCTGGCTGTGACTCTTGCGCTTGAGGGTGATCTGACGCGGCCCTGGCCCGGCGTCGTCGTCACGTTTGCCGTGTGCCTTGCGCAGATGGCCAAGCAGGGCGGACTTGTCGTCGTCCGAAATGGGCGAGTCGGGCTCACGTCCCTGCAGGCCAGCGTCGTTCAGCTGGTCCAGCAGGCGGTCGACCGGAATGCCGACAGCCTCCGCAAATTCTCTTACCGTCGTATTCGCCATAGTGTCTACCTCCGGTCCCCCTGTTTCCGAGCCACTCGCATCGGTTCGGACCCCGCATACTGATGGCGCGGTCGCTGGTGCCGTACTCGCCTAGCGATCGCTGCCACCCTCTTCGGCAAACCAGGGCTCGCGGGCCTTCATGATCAGGGCAGCCGCGCGCTCCTCGTCCATGCCGTCGATTTCCATCAGCTCGTCCACCGACTGCTCGGCCAGGTCGTCCATCGTAATAACGCCGCGCCCGGCCAGCTTTGCGGCCAGCGCTTCGTCCATACCCTCCATCGCGAGGAGTTCCTCGGAGGGTTTCGCACCGGACTCGGTCCGTTCCTCTTCCGCGATCTCGCGGGTTATCAGCACGTCCCGAGCCCGGGCGCGCAGTTCCTCGACGAGGTCTTCGTCGAATTCCTCGATCTCCAGCAGCTCGGCCGTGGGCACGTACGCCACTTCCTCCAGGCTGGAGAAGCCTTCGCGGACCAGCACCTCGGCCACGTCCTCATCCACGTCCAGCTGGTCGACAAACATCTGCAACAGCTCGTCCGCCTCGGCCTGGCTCTTCTCCTCGGCCTCGGAGCTGGTCATCACGTTGAGTTCCCAGCCGGTCAGCTCGCTTGCCAGGCGCACATTCTGGCCGCCACGGCCGATGGCCTGGGAGAGCTGGTCTTCCGCCACGGCCACGTCCATGCTGTGACTGTCCTCGTCGACGACGATGGATTCCACCTCCGCCGGTGCCATGGCATTGATCACGAACTGCGCCGGGTTCTCGTCCCAGAGAATGATGTCGATACGCTCTCCGGCCAGCTCGTTGGAGACGGCCTGCACGCGCGAGCCGCGCATGCCGACACACGCGCCTACCGGATCGATCCGCGGGTCCAGCGCCTCCACGGCGATCTTCGCCCGCTGTCCAGAATCACGCGCTGCGCCCTCGATGCGCAGCAGGTCCTGTCCGACCTCGGGCACTTCGAGCTTGAACAGCTCGATGAGAAACTCCGGTGCCGTGCGGCTGACAAATAGCTGCGGTCCGCGCGCCTCGGAGCGCACTTCTTTGAGATAGCCGCGCAGCCGGTCTCCGGGCCGAACGGCTTCCCGCGGAATCATCTCCTCGCGAGGGATGAAGGCCTCGGCGTTGTTGCCAAGATCCAGGAACACGTTGCCGCGCTCCACCCGCTTCACCATGCCGGTGAGCAGCTCACCCTGGCGATCCTGGTAGGCCTCCACGACTTTGGCCCGTTCGGCCTCGCGCACCTTCTGCACGATCACCTGCTTGGCCGTTTGCGCCGCGATTCGCCCGAATTCCACGGACTCCATCGGTTCCTCGACGTAGCCTCCTACCTCGATTTCCGGCTGCGTCTTGCGCGCTTGCTCAAG
>JASFMS010000118.1:0-6293 GCA_050117435.1 Ectothiorhodospiraceae bacterium
ACCCCCAACACGAGTCCGGCCGTGCCTCCGAGACCGGCCAGCACCACCGCTTCGCCGAGAAAAAGACTCAGTATCTGCCGGCGTTTGGCGCCCAGCGCCCGCAGCAGGCCGATCTCGGCCGTGCGCGCGCGCACGGAGATGGTCATGATGGTGAGGATGCCCACGGCACCCACGAACAGGGAAATGCCACCGAGAGCACCCACGGCAAAGGTCAGCACGTTCAGCACCGAGTCCAGGCTAGCGAGCATCTGCTCCTGGGTGGTGATGGTGAAATCCAGCCGGCCGTGGCGCGCCTCCAGGCGCTTGCGAATGGCGCCGGTGATTCGCTCCACCGGCGCTCCCTCACGGTAGAGCACGTCAATCTCCATGACGCCTTCGCGATTGAACAGCTCCAGGGCCCGGGCCGTGGGAATGTACACGGTATCGTCCATATCGAACCCGAGAATCTGCCCTTTGGGCTCCATGACCCCCAGCACCCGGTAGCGTTGCCCGGCAATGCGGATCCGGGCGCCCAGTGCGGAACCGCCGTGGAAAAGCTCCCGGTAGACCTTGTCGCCGAGCACGGCGAAGGGGCGCGGCGCGGTGGGGTTGTCGGCGGGGAGAAAGCGTCCCTGCGCGACATCGAAAGAGAAGATTTCCGGCATGTCCGGGCCTACCCCGAGCACGGTGGTCCGACGCGAACGCTCCTGGGACTCCACCTCCGCGTTGCCCTGAAGCAGCCCCTGGGTCGCCTCCACGTAGGGCAGGTGCCGTAGCGCCAGGGCGTCGTCCAGTGTCAGCGGACGCACGATACCGAATACTCCCACTGATCCGCCGTGGGTGGTGGTTCGCCCCGGAGTCACGCCTATCACCGTGGTGCCGAACTGGCTGAACTCGCTCAGGACAAAGCGGTTGACGCCTTCGCCGATGGACGTGAGCAGCACAACGGCGGCGATGCCCACGGCGATCCCCAGCGCCGTTAACCCGCTGCGCAGCCGCTGCGCCGTGACGCTGCGCAGGGTAAGCCGGATCACATCACCCGCGAGCACCGCTACCTCCCGGACAGGGCGGCCACGGGATCCAGCCGGGCCGCGCGCCGGGCCGGCAGCCAGGCGAAAACCAGCCCGGTGCCCACGGCAATCCCGGTGGCGGCGGCAACCGCCCAGAGTGGTGGCGTGGTGGGTAGCGCCGGGATCAGGCGGTGTACGAGCCAGCTGCCGCCGTAGCCCATTAGCAGGCCCATCAGCGCGCCGCAGGCGGCCAGCAATGCGGCCTCGCTGAGGAACAGCACGAGAATGCGACGGGCTGACGCCCCCAACGCGCGCAGCAGACCGATTTCGGCGGTTCGCTGACTGACGGCGATGAGCATGACGTTCATGATGAGAATGCCGGCCACGATAAGGCTCACGCCCGCGATTCCGGCCACGGTGAACGTGAGGGCGCGCAGGATGCGGTCGAAGGCCGCGAGCATGGAATCCTGGGTGATTACCGTGACATCCTCCTCCCCCTCGTGGCGCTCGCGGATGATTCGGCGGATGTCATCCTGGGCCCGCGGGATTAGCGCCCTGTCCCGGGCCTGCACCATGATGCGAAACAGTGACGGCGTATTGAACAGTGCCTGGGCCGCCGCGACGGGGATGATCGCCACTTCGTCCATGTCCACGCCCAGGGACTGACCCCGCTGGCGCATGATGCCGACCACACGGAATCGACGATCGCCGATGCGTATCCACCGCCCGATGGCGTTCTCGTGGCCGAATATCTCGTCCCGAACAGTTGCCCCCAGCACAGCCACCGGGCTGGCGCGCCGGAATTCCTCGGGAGGCAGGAAACGTCCGCTGGCAATATCCAGCTCCCGCACGCGGGCGTAGTCCGCCGTGGTGCCAAGCACCACGCTGTTGCGGCTGAGGCTGCCGTGGGAAACACTCGCCTCACCCACGTTAAGGGGCGCGATGCGCGCCACTGCGGGGCTCTGCAGCAGAGCCTCGGCGTCATCCAGAGTCAGGTCCCGCGGCGTTGCGCCCACCACCGGCGGTGCGCCGCCGGCGGTTTCGTTGCGCCCGGGAAGGACGATGATCAGGTTGGAACCCAGCGCCGCGAACTCGCCCGCAATGTAGCGCCGCGCGCCCTCGCCCAGACCGGTCAGTACCACCACGGCGGCGACGCCGATGGCCATGGCAAGCAGCATGAGCGCGGTACGCACCCGGTACCCCGTTAGCGCGCCGGCGGAGAAACGCAGGACGTCCAGCAGCCTCACGCCGGCAACGCCTCCCGGCTGTCCTCGGCGACGCGGCCATCCACCATGCGGATGCGCCGACGCGCCCGTCGGCCGATGTCCTGATCGTGGGTCACCACCAGCAGCGTGATGCCGCGGGCGTTGAGGCTCTCCAGCAGCTTCACCACCTCCGCGCCAGAGGCGCGATCCAGATTGCCCGTGGGCTCGTCCGCCAGCAGCACTGATGGTTCGGTCACGGTCGCGCGGGCGATCGCCACGCGCTGGCGCTGACCGCCGGAAAGCTGATTCGGCAGGTGGGTGGCCCGATCGCTCAGGCCCACGGCCTCCAGCACCTGAGCGACCCGCTCGCGCCGCCGCCCCGGAGCCATGCCGGCTAGGGTCAGGGGAAGCTCAACGTTCTCGGCGGCGGTGAGCCGCGGCACCAAATGGAAGAACTGAAAGACGAATCCGATGCGCTGACCGCGAACTTCCGCCCTCTGCTCGTCGTTCAGCGCCGTCACATCCCGGCCGTCGATACGATAGGTGCCGGCGGTAGGCCGGTCCAACAGCCCGAGTATGTGCAACAGCGTGGACTTTCCGGAACCCGAAGGTCCCATCACCGAGACGTACTCGCCGTCACCCACGGTCAGGTCGACACCGTCCAGCGCGTGCACGGTCTGATCCCCGACCTGATAGAAGCGGGAAATGCCCGTCAGCTCGATCACGGCGCCGAGCCCTCGTCCACCCGCGCGGCAGCGCCGGGCACCACCCCCTCGGCACCGGGAGTCAGGATTACGCGGTCCCCCGCCTCCAGTCCGGAGGTCACGGCGGTGTACTGCCAGTTGCGCAGGCCCGTTTCGATGTTCCGTTCGGCGATGCGGCCCTCGGCATCCAGAAGCATCACACGCCCCCCCTCCATCACCGCTTCACTGGGGATACGCAGGACATCGCGAGCCGTATCGATGATGATCTCCGCGTCGGCGCTGTACCCCGGGAGAAGCCTCGTATTCTCCGGCACGTCGTTCAGGGAGACTTCCACCTCCACCGTACGGGCCTGCTTTTCCAAATCCAGGACATAGGGAGCTATCCGCGAGACCTGGCCGGCGAAATTGCGCCCCGGAAAGGCGTCCAGCGTAACGCGGGCCGGCAGGCCGACTTGCACCGCCGGTGCGTCCACTTCGTCGATGGGGGCGCTGACGTAGAGCGACGTGGCATCGATGAGATCCACTGCAGCCGGTGTGGCGATGCCCGGCGGTGACGGCGTGACGATCTCGCCCAGCTCGGCGTTGACTTCGGCCACAACGCCGGGAAACGGGGCTGTCAGACGGGTGCGGGCCAGCGCCGCGTCCGCCACTTCCACATTGCTGTCCGCTACCTGTGCCTCCGCCCGGGACGCCCGGCACGCCGCCACCGCGGCATCCCGCTCACTGACCGCGCGGTCCGCGGATTCCTCGGACACGGAGCCCTGGTTGTGCAGCCGTATCAGGCGTTGGGCATCGCGTCGGGCCGCGTCCGCGCGCACGCAGGCCTCGTCCGCCTTTGCCGCCGCCGCCCTGGAGCGCGCCTGCGCCACATCCAGCTGGGCCCGGATATCCTGATTCCACAGTTCCAGGAGCAGTTCGCCCTTTTCCACGCGCATACCTTCCTTTATGGGCAGGGCGACCACCTGGCCGCTGGTCGCCGGCGCGATCTTGGAACGCCGGTGCGCCATAACCGTCCCGGCGCGGGTATTGGATACGGTGGATTCCACGACGCCGCGCTGCACTTCCGCCACCCTCACCGACACCGGCTCCGGACGCGTCCAGTACCAGATGGCCGCACCGACGGCGAGTATCAGCGCGAGCGGAATCGCGAATCGTCTCAGGCGTTGGGTCATGGTTGCGCGCGTCCGTCATTCGGTCCGGGAAAACGCCGTCGGAAAGGCGCGAGACGTTTCCCTGGACACACGTTGGTGTTGTTGGTTTGAGCGCACTATGCCATCCGCAGGGGAAGACGATGCGAGCCAGATCAAGAACCGGGACGTCCGGGCGCTGTCCCCGAAGGAAACCCTGGCGGTGGCACGGAGCCCTCGTAGGTGACGGACTCGGCACCCCAGCTAACCCCGACTTCCAGGGCCGCTGTCATGGCTGCCTCGGACAGGTCCGAGCCAGCCAGGGCATGCACCAGCCCCGCCGCGAACACGTCCCCGGCGCCCGTGCTATCCACCACTTCCACCGACGGGGCGTCGACACGGATCCAGCCTTTCTCCCCGTACGCCACCGCGCCGGCGGCGCCCCGGGTTATCACCACCCATCTGAGGATGGCCCCGGCCACCCTGCGCCCGATTCGGAACGGGTCTTCCAGGAAAGCCTCGGGAATATCGTCCGCGGACCCCACCAGCACGTGCGCCGGCCGGGCCCCGCGGTCAAGTGGCGGCACGTGCGCCACCACCGGCGTAACCGCCGCCGCGCGCGCCAATGCCGGAGCCAGCCCGGCGCCGCGGCTTCGCACATACACGGCGTCCGCATCGCTGAGAAGCAAGTCCGGCGGCACCACCAATCCGGCGCGCCGGAGATTGACGATGGTGCGCTCCCCTTCGGGCTCGGCCAGCACGAGAGACCGCGTGGTCACCTCTGAGCCTCGGTCGATACAGGAGACGTCCACACCGGTGTGCATGACCGCATCAACCAGCCAGTCGCCGTCATCGTCTGCGGACACCGCACTGAACAGGACAGCATGGTCGCCGGCGCGGGCAAGCGCCATTGCAGTATTGGCACCGCCGCCGCCGACCCTCGCGCGCGGCGTGCTGCCCTGGTTGTGACCGCCCCGCTGTAGCGCGGCGTCCAGCCGTACCACTTCGTCGACGGCAATCGATCCCACAACCGCGATGTTCGGCATACCGGTTCTCTCACAGAGATTTTCCACCCCGGGCCTCACTGTGCACTTGCACAATGCCTGCCGCTCGGGGCATGATCGAGCCAACGAGGCAATCCGCACAACACCGACTGGAGCATACAGCCCCGATGGCACCCTTCATCGCCACGAACAGCGCCACGCCGACCGTCAACGCGGTCGTAGGCGTAGTAGTGGTCGTAGTACGGGACGCGCCGTAGGGGATCGCTACAGCCAGACGACTTCAGCAACCCCCGCCGGCGCAACGCACCGGCGGGGGTTTCGCGTTTTTGAGGGCCTGAAATCTCCACCGGAGGCCACCCGCGGCGGCTAAACGGAAGGAGAAGGTCCAATGCGAGAATTGACCGGCGCCAGGCTGCTTGTCGAGCTACTGGAGCGTCAGGGCATCGACACCGTGGCCGGCATTCCCGGCGGCGCCGCGCTGCCGATCTACGACGCGCTCTCCCGCAGCGAGCGGATCCACCACGTCCTGGCGCGCCATGAGCAGGGCGCCGGGTTCATCGCCCAGGGCATGGCTCGCGTCACCGGCCAGCCGGCGGTCTGCCTTTCCTCCTCCGGCCCCGGCGCCACCAACCTCCTGACCGCCATTGCCGACGCCCAGCTGGACTCCGTCCCCATGGTCTGCATAACCGGCCAGGTGGCGCGCGGCGCCATCGGCACCGACGCCTTCCAGGAGGTGGACGTCTATGGACTGACGGTGCCCATTACCAAGCATAACTACCTGGTTCGCTCGGCGGCCGAACTGCTGGAAGTCATCCCCGAGGCGTTCCGGATCGCAGCCTCGGGAAGACCCGGGCCGGTGCTGGTGGATATTCCCAAGGACGTCCAGAACGAGGTGGTCACCTTTGACGATCTGCCCGACCCCGGCGACCGCTCCCCCGGGCCCCAGTTCTCCCCCGCCGATGTGGCACGGGCGGCGGCGATGATCAACGCCGCCGAACGCCCGGTCCTCTATCTGGGCGGCGGGGTGATCGCCTCCGGGGCCAGTGCGGCCGCCCAGCGGCTGGCGGAAAAGGCCGGGATTCCCGCCACGTCCACACTGATGGCGCTGGGCGCAATTCCGACACAGCACCCGCGTTCGCTGGGCATGCTCGGGATGCACGGCGCACGCTACACCAATTTCGTGCTGGAAGAGTCGGACCTGCTGGTGGTCTGCGGCGCCCGCTTCGACGACCGCGCCATTGGCAAGGCCGCCGAGTTCTGCCCC
>JASFMS010000119.1:0-6279 GCA_050117435.1 Ectothiorhodospiraceae bacterium
AAAAGCCTGTCGGGCTCCGGGATCGGCCGTGCCCGGGAGTTGTCGGTTCCCATCGCCACGAGAAGACGGTCGATGACACCAAGCGAGCGCCGCCAGTTTTCGCTCTGGGTTCCGGCTCGAAGATTCACCAGCACGAGCAGGTTGCGCCAGGCAAGATCGATGAATTCGATAAGCAGCGTCGGTACTTTGCGCCGCGCCAGACGCTTGTCCAGCTCCTGGCCGACCAGGCGCTTCGCCCGCTCCAGTTTCTGCGTCCCTTCGCACTGCTGCAGCACTTTCTGCATTTTCGCGGCGCGGCTGCGCAGTGGCCTCTCACTAAGCTGTTCCAGCTGCTGCGCGGCATCCGCGATGGCCTCGGGGTTGTCCCGGGCCTGGTTCAGAGCGGACCCGAGCAGTTCGCCCATCTGTTTCTGAAGTTCACCCCGCTCCTGCCCGGTCAGGGACATCAGAGCCAATCCCGCGCGGTCGAGCTGGTTAAGCAGGTCATGGATGGGTTGAGGCTCGCTCTTCAGAAAGCCGCCGTCCTTGAGCTGAACGCGAAGGGCAAGCAGGGACAGCCGTCCGCTCCAGTCGCGCAGGAACTCGGTGTTGAGGGCATCTTCCTCCAGATCGCCGAACCAGTCTTCAATGACCTCAACGGTCTCGCGCTGCTCGGCCGGCAGGGCGTTTGCCGCGGTGCCCTGGGGCAGCCCCTGAAGCAGGCGGCTCATGAGCTCACGGCTAGAGCCCTCCGCCGTGGGCGGCAGCCGGTCGACAGCTTCCACTACCTGTTCGGGGGCGACGGCGGGCGCCGCAGCAGCCGCGGGCGCACCGGCCTCGGCACCTCCGGAACCACGAGCGGCCTGTCTGGCCGCTTGCAGCCGCCGGTGCGCGGACAGTACCTGTTGCGCGGCCGGGAGCGCACTCTCTCGGCGGCCGGGGGGCGGCGCCGATGTGCCTTGCGGTGTCGACCGCTGGGGCGGCGTCGACTCCCAGTTGAGCCGAACGCCCTTGCCCTGGTCGGTGGACTCCGAGGGAGCCGACTCCGGTTGCCTCGGCGGTTCCTCGTTGGGCTCCGCCGTTTCCGGCCGGGACGGCTCACTGCGGGCCGCGGCCCCCAACGGCCGAATAACCGGACGTTCCTTCTCGGCGTCGGGCAGAATGCCGCGTTCCCTGAGGCGGGCGTTTAGCGGCTCCAGCAGGTCACCCAGCGGCTGGAGCACGGTACGGCCGAAGATTTCGTACACGGGTTGGCGCGCCCGAGGGTCGAGTCCCTGCATCGGCAGCACTGCGGTGAGCGCCTCCGCGAAGGCCGCCGGCCCCAGGGGATTGTTCGCTTCGGTGATGCGTCTTCCGTAGACGTACGTCAGCCGGCGGTTGAGGGCTTCCAGGGCGGCGGAATGCCGGGTTTCAGCGCGATTGACGATATCGGAGCGGCTCAACCAGTCCTCGAACTCCTGCTCGTCCACCAGGGAAAGTTCCGAGGTCGAGGGCGTATCCGCTGTTTTGCGGGTGGCAGCCGATTCGCGCCGGTCTTCCTGGGGGGAGCCGAGACGGTCCAGAAAGGCCGTGACGAATTTTCCGGGCAGATCGCTGCGCGCATCGCGCATTGAGCGGAAAGCGGTAAAGTAGGCGTTCTGTTCCTCGTTGGTTCCCGCGGCGCGCGCCCGTTCGAAGAGCTCATCGACGACGTGGGCGGCATAGTCGGCGAGCACCCGCTGACAGAAGGTCTCGGCGAATTCGCGGCAGAGGCGCGTAACCTCCCGTGTCAGCCGACTGCCGGGCTGGGATTCGCCGGTTTCCCCTTGGGGCTGCCGCTGGCCGTCGGCGACGGCGGCGAGAATGGTGACGACGTCGGGACGTGGCTGAACAAAAGCGACGCCGACACCGCTTTCACCGTGGCGGGCAACGCGGGCGCGAACGCTCATCGTGCCGCCGTTGAGGGGATCGGAGAAGCTCACCTCCACGGGCTGGCCGGCCCGGAGCGCTCCCGTACGGTGCGTTCCGGCGTCAGGGAAGGCCAGAAAGAGGCCGCCTTTGCAAAAGTCGCGGATTGTCACGGCAACTACGCCGGAACCCGCGGCAGTGGCGGACGCGTCCCAGCGAACCGAATACCTTTCGTATGCGCGGCGCTCAGTACCCATCGGCATGCGGCCACCCTCCCGGTGGCCTCTCCCCCAAAACGACCGAAGCCCTCGCTGCAAAGGTATCAGATAAAACTGGATTCATGGATACTTGACCGGCACTGCGGCGAAGTTTCCGAATGCGAACGGCGACTCGCGGCACATTCGCGAAGCCGTTCGGCGGAAACCGACGGAATCAGACATGCCCGGTGGATCGGCGAAGCCCTGCCAGCAGATCCTCCCGAGCGATCATTCCCACCAGCCTGCCGTTCTCTTCCACAGGGAAGCTCTTGTTGCGCATTTCCAGCATCTTCTGCAACACGCGGGTGAGCGGTAGCTCCGGAGCTACGGTGACCGGCTCGCGGGTCATCACACTGAAGACGGGCTGGCGCATGATTTCATCGTAGCGGGGGATCTTGGACCCGGTGGAGAAGGTGAACGCCTTGAGCAAGTCGAACTTGGTGGCAAGACCGACTAACCGGGCGTCCTTATCCGTTACCGGTACGCCGTTGAAATCGTGGCGGGCGAAGAGTGCCTCCAGCTCCGCCAGAGAGGTCTCCGGTTCAACCGTGACAGGTTGCCGGGTCATTACGTCCGCCACCTGATACTGAAGGAATTCGTACATGCCGGGGTCCCTTGCGGCGCGGTCAGCTCCGTCTATCCCGGAGAGGGCCGCCTGGTTCAACTCGAATCGCTTGCTGGCTGATTCTCATCGCCCTGTTCCGTCCTGCCGGACGCGGTGTTTCCGGTTACCACCACCGACGCCGGCGGTGCTTCGCCGTTCCTGTCGGCGCCGAAGTATAGCGTACGATGGGGGAAGGGAATCTCGATACCCTGATCGTCGAACGCGCGCTTGACGCGGCGCAGGAACTCGCGCCGTACCGGCCAGTGACGGCCCGCCCGTGTCTTCAGCCTCACGCGGATTTCCACCGCCGAGTCGCCCAGCTCGTTGAGACCGTAGATCTCCAGCGGGCCCGTTATCTGGTCGCTGTATTCGGTGTCCTGCGCCAGTTCGTCGGCGACGGTCTGCAGAACCGACTGTACCTCGTCCACGTCCTCGCGATATGCCACGCCAACGTCGACCACGGCATAGTTGTAGTCCCGTGTCATGTTTACCACGGTGGATACTTCACTGAAGGGGACGGTGTGCACGTGGCCGGCGAGGTCGCGCAGCCGGATGCTGCGAATGGACAGCGTTTCCACCTGTCCGCTGTGGCTCCCCAGTTCCACCCAGTCGCCCACCGACACGCTGTCTTCGACGAGGATGAAGGCGCCGGTGATCAGGTCCCGTACCAGGCTCTGGGCGCCGAAACCGATGGCGAGTCCGATTACTCCGGCCCCGGCCAGCAGCGGCCCGATATTGATTCCCAGTTCCGCCAGAATGACCAGTCCCGCTAGACCGGCAACAGTGAGGCGCAGAGTGTTGCGTGCCAGCGGCAGCAACGTGTTGCGGCGGGCGGAACGCGCCGCGGCGGACTGTCCCGCCGCGGGGCGCAGTGCCCGCTCCAGCACTACCGTCGATATCTCCAGAACGAGCAGTGAGCCGCCGACGGTGAACAGAAGGCTGATTACGGTGCCGCTGACGGCGCGTCCCTGTGGGGACTGGAGCCATTCGAGACCTTCCAGCCCCCACGCTTCCAGCAGCGTCAGAATGCCCAGGGCGTAGACGATTCCCGAAACCACTGCGCGAATCGCGGGAAGGTAGAGATCGGACCGGTGCTCCAGGCCCGGGTAGCGGCGTCGCAGCTCGGATCCGAGCCCCATCAGGTGGCTGGTGACGCGCCCCGCTGTCATTGCGAGAATCACGGTCGCCAGAACGATGGCGATACTCAGGAGCAGCGTTCGGGTGATCGCGGCGATTCCTGCTTCGCTGCCCACGACCCAGGCGACGTATACGCCGACGATGCCGGTAATGGCGAACACGTGCCAGATCTCCGCCAGTCGCCCGCGCCCGCCGGGTAACGAGCGTCCACGTTGCAGCACCCGGGCGACGCCGGCTCGAATCTGCAGCACCAGGACGACCAGCATGCCTGCGACGAGAAGGCCGAGCAGCTTGGACATCAGGGCACCGGCTCCGGACGGCAGTCCGAGGTCGACGGCGGCAACGACGCCAAACGAGGCGAACACAGTGACGGAGGCGATGCGGCGGATCCACACGTAGAGGTAGGCGCCGGTTTCGGGGCTGATCCCCAATATCGGCCGGGCGCCGTCGGGGTTGAAACACTCCGCGGCGATTCGGCGGATGCCGGCGTATACGACAACGGCATGGGCGATCGCGATCGTCGCCGTCCGCGTGACGTCGGCCGGTCCCGTCAGTGCGAGCACCGTATAGGCGGCGGCGAGAGCCAGCGCCAGCGGCAACAGCGATAGGGCTGACCGCAAAAACACGGAAAGCACAACGAACCACCCGGGGGAGCGGGGCGAGGGCAGCACGGCACGGCGCGCGCGGCGCAGAAAACGCTGCGCGAGAGCGCCGAGAAGCAGGGCGGCCAGAAGAGTGGCAATCCCATGCAGCAGTTCCTGTCCGGCATCGCGCAGGTAGGCGGGGTCCCGTAAGGAACGTCTTACGCGCCCCACCACGCCGGGCAGCTCGCCAAGAACGGCCGTAAGCTGGGTAACCTCCTCGGTGGCCTGGTCGATCCCGCCTGTCACCACGCTGAGCATGCCGGGGCCCGCTTCCGGTTCGTCAGTGGCGCCGCCGCTGTCGGAGGCGGTAATCAGTGCATCGATCTGCTGAATCAGCCTGGCGCGTTTGTCCGGATTCTGAAGGGTTGCGCGCAGGTCTCGGAGCTGCTCCGGAGAAGCGCTAACCGGGGGAGGCTGATCGCTTTGGGCTGCATGCACCGTGGGCACGGTCAGCGCCGATCCCAGCGCGGCGAGCACAGCAAATAGCAGGCCTGCTCCCGGCAGCACAACCGCACTCCTTGAGATGCTTCCTGAAAGATCAGTGAGGGTCATGAATGTCCGGTCGCGGTCGTGAACGCACAGGCCAGTCATGCTCGATGATCACGATAACGGGCGCAACCGGTGGTGCCGATTCGTTCGCTGGAGCCAGGGAGCGGGAAATCGGCGCGGCGGAAAAAAGAATGCCCCGAACCGTGGAACGGGGCAACGCGACGGAGAAGGGGCCTTTCGGCCCTGGAGCGCGGTTGAGATCGCTACCGCCGCCAGCCGGGTCGGGCGGGCGGCGTAGTTAAACTACAATCTCGCGCTGAGCGCGAAATGTCAAGTGCTCGTTGGCTGTTCGGGCAGTAGGCTGCCGACGAGGAGCCTCGTTTGACGCGGTTGGCTGCACTTATTGAGGGCGTCGCCGCAACGCGTTCGATGTGAGCGGGGTAGCCCTCGGACCGTCCGGAAGTCGAAAGTCGCACGATTCCAGACCCGAAAAGAAGCAAAACTACACAATCTTTATTCGTCTGCGAAAAAGCTCACAGTTTTTCGGCACTACGGCGGGAAACGTGACGCGCTTCGCACTGGCAGTCCCGGGGCCGGCGTAACCTTTCCGTTGGGGTGGCGCCTCGTTGTGGAGGAGGCGATATGTATCGACAGGGCAGGGACGTCAGAGGCCTGACACCCATGGCGGTGTTCGCGGCGGCAACGCTGCTGTCCACGGCAGCGGGTGCCGGGCAGGAGTTTGCAGGTGGGGCGACCGATTCGACGGCCGGGGTGGGCCGGATGGGGGAGGCGCAACGCGATGCCGCACTGCGCAGTTTCTCCCGTTCGCTTCCCTTTCTGGCGGCAAGCCGTGCGGCGCAGTCCGGCGCGGCCCGCCGCCGCTGGGCCCTGGTTTCGGCGTTGCCCGCCGTTCTCGACTGGCGCACCGGGGATCAGGGCATCGGCAGTCTCGCTTTCGGGTGGAGCGCTGCCTATATGGCGACAAGCCTGATGGACGGGGGCGCCGGCGCACTCGGTGTCGGCGCGGGATTCGTTGGTAATCGGCCCGGTATGTACCTCTGGGTTACCTGGTGAACGCCAACGGCGCCGGCGGCAGCCGGCGCCTCAGTGCGCCGTTTCACGAGTCGGCGGTCAGCGGCGAGAGTGTGAGTTCCACTCGACGGTTGCGCTGCCGGCCGGCGGCGGTGTCGTTGGGGGCGATTGGGTAGTCTTCGCCATAGCCCCTAACCACCATTCGCTTATCGGAGACGCCGTGCCCCTGCAGGTAGCGGGCTACGGTCTG
>JASFMS010000120.1:0-6248 GCA_050117435.1 Ectothiorhodospiraceae bacterium
TGCACCAGAAGACATCACCAGCACGCAGACCCAGAGCCTCAGCCGCTGTGTGACGGTGCGCGACCACCGCCTCGTGCACATGAATCACGCCTTTCGGCGCGCCCGTGGTACCGCTGGTAAAATGCAGCAACGCCGGATCGTCCGCTGATGTCTCCGGTATCGGGTAGACGCCCGACGCGCTCGCCATCACGGTCCGGAAGCTCAGCGCATCGCCGTCGTTGGCGGCACCGTCAAAGACGATTACGTGGTGCAGATCCGGCAGCCGGTCCCGGACCGCGGTCAGACGGCGAAAAACCGCCTCGGTGGTCACCGCGACCCGCACCCGTGCCAGCCGCAACCGGGTGGCGAGCGGTTCCGGCCCGAACGCGGCGAACAGCGGACAGAGCACCGCCCGTGTCCGCACCGTACCCAGCAGCACAGGGAACAGCTCGGGGCGCCGGCCGCCGATCCACGCCACCGGCTCACCAGGCGCAACGCCCAGGCGGGCAAGCACCACGGCGAACCGGGCGCTCTGCGCCTCCAGCTCAGCGTACGTCACCTCGGTGACCACGCCATCCGCGGCGATATGGCGCACTGCCACGCGCTCGCCGTTGCCTTCTTCCACATGCCGGACCGCAGCTTCCTGCGCGATATTCAGCCCATCCCCGGGCAGACCGGACAACGCCTCCCGCGCGGCCGCCCAGACGGCGGCGGGATCCACTGCCTCAGTCACTGCGTTCGCCTCCAGCGCCTACGCGCGCACAAAAGCAGCCAGCCTGCTTGCAATGATACGCATGGTCCTCGCGTTTGGCTGGAGACGGTTTGATCTGGCGCAAGACTGCGAACTCCGGAGCGCAGTGATAATGTGGTCGCTGTGCACTGCAGCATCCGCCATCTCAAGCGAACGGACTCACCCCATGACGATCCGCAACCTGGACAGCCTCTTCCGCCCGGAATCCGTGGCCCTCATCGGTGCCAGCAAAACGCCCCACTCCGTGGGCGCGGTACTGGCCCGCAACCTGTTCAAATCCGGTTTCGAAGGCCCGGTCATGCCGGTGAATCCCAAGCACCGGGCCATCGAAGGCGTGCTCACCTACCCTGACGTGGACAGCCTCCCGGTCACCCCGGACCTGGCGGTAATCAGCACCCCGCCGGATACCGTTCCGGACCTGGTGGGCCAGCTCGCCGAGCGCGGAACCCGCGCGGCGGTGGTCATCACCGCCGGCTTCGGCGAAGGCGGAAACGAGGAAGGCAGGGCGCGACGACAGGCCATGCTGGACGCCGCCAGGACCAACCTCATGCGGGTCGTGGGCCCCAACTGCCTGGGGATACTGGTGCCCCGTGTGGGCCTGAACGCCAGTTTCTCCCACCTCACGCCCGGTAGCGGCCGGCTGGCCTTCGTCACCCAGTCCGGCGCCATCGTCACTTCGGTCCTGGACTGGGCGGAGAGCCGCGGCATCGGCTTCTCTCATCTGGTCTCCCTGGGCGACATGGCGGACGTCGACTTCGGCGACATGCTGGATTACCTGGCCAACGACGGCGACACCCGCGCCATCCTGCTCTACGTGGAAGCGGTGACCGATGCCCGCAAGTTCATGTCCGCGGCCCGGGCGGCGGCGCGCACCAAGCCCGTGATCGTGGTCAAGGCGGGCCGCCATGCCGAGGGCGCCAAGGCGGCCGCCTCGCACACCGGTGCCCTCGCGGGGGCCGACGCCGTCTACGACGCCGCCTTCCGCCGGGCCGGCATGCTGCGCGTGTTCAGTCTGGACGAGCTGTTCTCGGCAGTGGAAACGCTGGCCACCAGCGAACCGCCCCACGGTGATCGCCTGGCGATTCTCACCAACGGCGGCGGCATCGGCGTGCTCGCCACCGACGCGCTCATCGACCACGGCGGCACCCTGGCGGGACTGGGCGAGGAAACCATCGCCGAGCTGGATAAGGTGCTGCCGCCCACCTGGTCCCACGGCAACCCCGTGGACATCATCGGCGACGCCCCGGGCAAGCGCTACGCCGACGCCCTAAACGTGCTCGCCGGCGCCAATGAGGTGGACGCCGTGCTGGCGCTGAACTGCCCCACCGCCGTGGCCGACAGCCGGGACGCCGCCCAGGCGGTGATCGACAGCGCCGAGAAACTCATCCATCGCAAGGATCGGGCGCACCGCCGCTCGCTGCTCACCAGCTGGGTGGGCGAGGCCACGGCGGAGCAGTCACGGTCCCTGTTCGCCGAACACCACATTCCGTCCTACGCCACCCCGGAAGCGGCCATTCGCGCCTTCATGCACATGGTGAACTACCGACGGAGCCAGGAGACCCTCCTGGAGACGCCGCCGTCGGTGCCGGAAGAGTTCGACTATGACCCCGATCGGGTTCGCGACCTCATGGCGAAAGCCCTCCAGGACGAGCGGGAATGGCTCACCGAGCCGGAGGCGAAGGCGGTGCTGGCCGCCTACGGCGTGCCGGTGGTCGCCACCCATATCGCCGCCGACCCCGAAAGCGCCGCCGCCAAAGCCGCGGAAATCGGCGGCCCGGTGGCACTGAAAATCCTCTCGCCGGACATCACCCACAAGACCGACGTGGGGGGCGTGGATCTGGATCTGCAGGGGCCCGCCGCCGTGCGCCACTCCGCCGAGCAGATGCTGGAGCGCATCAACGCCGCCAAGCCCGACGCCCGCATCGAGGGCTTCAGCGTGCAACCCATGGTGCGCCGGCCCGGGGCCTACGAGCTCATCGCCGGCATGACCACGGACGCGCAGTTCGGGCCGGTGCTGCTCTTCGGTCAGGGCGGCACCGCCGTGGAGGTGGTGAAGGATCAGGCCCTGGGCCTGCCGCCCCTGAACATGCGCCTGGCCAGGGAGATCATTTCCCGCACCCGCATTCACCGCCAACTGGAAGGCTTCCGGGGTCTGCCGGCAGCGAATCTGGACGCCATCGCCCTGACCCTGATCCGCCTATCCCAGCTGGTAACGGACATCCCGGAGATCACGGAGCTGGACATCAATCCGCTGCTGGCCGACGAGTATGGCGTGGTGGCGCTGGACGCCCGGGTGAAGGTCGCCGCCGACGGCAAGACCGGCAGGGAGCGCCTGGCCATCCGGCCCTACCCCAAGGAGCTGGAGGAACAGATCCCCCTGGGCGACGGCCGCCAACTGCTCCTGCGGCCGGTGCTGCCGGAGGACGAGCCGGCGCTGCAGGAAGCCTTCGCCAAGCTCACTCCGGAGGAAATACGGCTGCGCTTCTTCGTGCCCATGAAGACCCTGAGCCACATAACGGCGGCCCGATTCACCCAGATCGACTACGATCGGGAGATGGCGCTGATACTCACCGACGACGGCATACCGGGAAAGACGGAGATCTACGGCATCGTGCGCATAACCGCGGACCCGGACAACGAAAAAGCGGAGTACGCCATCATCGTACGCCACGACATGACGGGAATGGGCCTGGGCATCCTGCTCATGCGCCGGATCATCGACTACTGCCGCAACCGCGGCACGCGGATGATCTTCGGCGACGTACTGCGGGAGAACACCACCATGCTGCGCCTGTGCGAGACCCTGGGCTTCAGCCGGCGGTCCTCGCCGGACGATCCCGACATCGTCCGCGTGGAACTGGAGCTCTAGAGCCGGGATAGCATGCACAAGGACACGGGTACGGGGCAAAACGACGACGCCGACCCACCGGCGGCGCACACCGGACGAATCGCCGCCGTGCGCGGCAACGTGGTGGATGTGCGTTTCGACACCGCGCTGCCGCCGCGCTACCGCGCCCTGCATACCGGCGCGGACGACGCCGTGGTGCTCGAGGTCCAGACCCATCTGGACGCCGCCACCGTGCGCTGCATCGCCTTGACGGACACCCGCGGGCTGGCCCGCGGGCAGACCGTCACCGACAGCGGCCGCATGCTGGACGTACCCGTTGGCGAAACCCTGCTGGGACGCATGCTCAACGTCCTGGGCCGGCCAGTGGACGGCGGCCCTGACCTATCCGGTGTGGAACGCTGGCCCATCCACCGCAACCCCCTGCCGCTCTCCCGCCGCGTCACCACGGCCGAAATGTTCGAGACGGGCATAAAGGCGGTGGACCTGCTCGCCCCCCTGGAGCGCGGCGGCAAGGCAGGACTCTTCGGCGGCGCCGGCGTGGGCAAAACGGTGCTCATCACCGAGCTCATCCATAACATGGTGGGCCGCTACGCCGGGGTGAGCCTGTTCTGCGGAATCGGCGAGCGCAGCCGCGAGGCCGAGGAGCTCTACCGGGAGATGCGCAATGCCGGGGTACTGGCGAACACCGTGATGATGTTCGGGCAGATGAACGAGCCCCCGGGGGCGCGCTTTCGCGTCGGCCATGCCGCGCTGACCGTGGCGGAATGGTTCCGGGACGTGGCGCGCCAGGACGTGCTCCTGCTCATCGACAACATCTTCCGCTTCGTGCAGTCCGGCACCGAGGTCTCCGGACTCATGGGGCGCATCCCTTCCCGCGTGGGCTACCAGCCCACCCTGGCCACCGAGCTGGCGGAGCTGGAGGAGCGCATCTGCAGCGCCGCCGGGGCCTCCATCACTTCGGTACAGGCGGTCTACGTACCGGCGGACGACCTCACCGATCCGTCGGCGACCCACACCTTCGCCCACCTCTCCGCCTCCATCGTGCTCTCGCGCAAGCGAGCCAGCCAGGGACTGTACCCGGCCATCGACCCCCTGCAGTCGGACTCCAAGATGCTCTCCGCCGCCGTGGTGGGCGAGCGCCACTACCGGGTGGCCCGGGAGGTTCGGCGGGCGCTGGCGGAGTACGAGGACCTCAAGGACATCATCTCCATGCTGGGCATCGAGGAACTCTCCCGCCAGGACCGGCTCACCGTGGAGCGGGCGCGGCGTCTGGAGCGCTTTCTCACCCAGCCCTTTTTCACAACGGGGCAGTTCACCGGCTACGAGGGCCGGCAGGTCCCGGTGGAGCAGGTAGTGGACGGCTGCGCCCGCATCCTCGACGGCGAGTTCGACGACACCCCGGAGCGGGCGCTGTACATGGTGGGCGACATCGAGGAGGCGCGCCGTCGTGCCGCGGCCTGAGCGCATTCGCCTGCGCGTGCTGCTGCCCACCGAGGTACTGGTGGACGAGGACGTGCAAAAGGTCGTCGCCGAGGGCGAGGCCGGGCACTTCTGCCTGCTGCCCCGACACGTGGACTACGTTTCCACGCTGACGGCGGGCATCCTGGCCTTCGTGGACGCCGAGGGGCGGGAACGCTTCGCCGCGGTGAACGGCGGCGTGCTGGTGAAATGCGCCGGCGCCGTGGACGTCTCCACCATGGACGGCACACTGGACGACGACCTGGAGCGGCTGCAGCGCACCGTGGACGAGCGCTACCACGTGCTGGATGAGCGCGAACGCGTGGCCCGCTCCACTCTGGCCCGGCTGGAAGCCGGCGTCCTTCGCCGCTTCATGCAGCTGGAAGAGCACCGCCATGGTTGAGGACGACGGCCAGCGGCGGTTTCGCGACAACGTGCAGCGCAAGGCCGATCGCCGCCTGCGCGCGCGGCGTGAGGACTCGCCGGTGTGGTTCTGGCTGGGGATGTTCGGCCTGGTGGGCTGGTCCGTCGCCATTCCCACCGTCGCCGGCATCGCACTGGGGGTGTGGCTTGACCGCCACTGGCCCGCCGGCTTCTCCTGGACCCTCACGCTGCTGTTCATAGGCGCGGCGCTGGGCTGCTGGAACGCGTGGCGCTGGGTACGACGGGAAAGCGGGGAGGATCGGCCATGAACGCGTCCACCGACGTACTCATGCTCACCGTGGCCTTCTTCGTCGGCATTGGTCTGGGCGCCTTCTACCTGCTGGTGCTGTGGGTCACCACCCGCAAGCTGGTTCGCTCCTCGGCGCCCGCCGCGTGGCTGCTGGGCGGCGTCGTGCTGCGCATGGGAGTTCTGCTTGGCGGTTTCTGGCTGATCAGCGACGGCCACTGGACGCGGCTGGTGGCCGCGCTGGCCGGTTTCGTCGTCGCGCGCACGCTCGCCATCCACCGCGTGCGCCGAATGGGCGACGTGAAGGGCCGGGAGCCACAGCCGTGAACAGCCTGACGCCGGACGGCATCGTCTACACCCACCTCGGGCCACTGCCCATCAGCGCCACGCTGGTCTTCACCTGGCTGGTGATGGCCCTGCTCGCCGGCGGCTCGTGGCTGATAACCCGCCGGCTCTCCACGGGCACCGATATGAGCCGCTGGCAGAACCTGCTGGAGGTGGTGGTCACCGGCATCCGCGACCAGATCGCCGCTGTCAGCCGC
>JASFMS010000121.1:0-6219 GCA_050117435.1 Ectothiorhodospiraceae bacterium
CGTTCGCCATACGGGTTCAGCTTAACGCATGTGCACGTCCGGGCATCATCGGCTGGAGATATCGTCGCCCCGACTCTGACCCAGCTCCGGTGCCTCATCCCCGTCTGAATAGGACCAAGGTCCAATAGCTGGTCCGAAGCGCGTGCCAGTACGGTACGGTCAGCGGCCGCAGGCCGGGAGAGCAGATTCCCGACCGGCAGGCACGGCGGTCTCCATACCGGCCGCCCCAAGCGTCTCCAGCCCGGATGCCCACGGCTTCACGAGGAACAAGGCGTGATCGCGACCAGCAAATTCCGGTCCATTTCCGTTGCCCTTTGTCTGCTGACTCTGTCCATGCCTGCCGTGTCGCGCGAGGTTGCGGACAGAATCTGGCACGGCGGCGTGGTACTCACGATGAACGACGAGGCCATGACTGCCCAGGCGGTTGCCGCAAGTAACGGCCGCATCCTGGCCGTGGGCACGGAGGCCGCCGTAATGGCGTATCGCGGGGAAGAAACCGAGGTGGTGGACCTGCAGGGCCGCGCACTGCTCCCGGGTTTCGTGGACTCTCACGGTCACGTCGTTTTCGGCGGTCTACAGGCCCTGTCCGCCAACCTGCTGGCCCCGCCGGACGGCGAGGTCAGCGACATTGCCTCGCTGCAGCGCGTACTGAAGGCGTGGATGGCGGCGAACGACAAGGCGGTCAGAGAGGCCGGCGTGATTGTCGGTTTCGGGTATGACAACGCCCAGCTGGCGGAGCTGCGGCACCCGACGCGGGACGATCTGGACGCCGTTTCCACGGAATTTCCGATTTACCTCATCCACCAGTCGGGCCACCTGGGCGCCGTCAACTCCCGGGCGCTGGAAGTTGCCGGGGTAACGGCCGACTCCCCCGATCCCGCCGGCGGCGTCATCCGTCGCCGTCAGGGCAGCCGGGAACCCAACGGCGTGCTCGAGGAAACCGCCCTGTTTCCGGTTCTGGTGAAGCTGTTCGAGAAAATCGGGCCCGTCGGCCTGGAGGCCTTTGTTCGCGCGGGCGTCCGCCAGTGGGCGAGCTTCGGCTACACCACCGTCCAGGAGGGGCGCACGGCACCGCCGGTGGTCGATGTGATGCGCAAAGTCGCGGCTGAAGGGGGCTTCGCCGTCGACGTCGCGGTCTATTCCGACGTGCTGGTCGACCGCGATTACATCAAACGCAATGCGAGCCGCGAGTACACGGACCGGCTCCGTATTGCCGGGGCCAAACTCACCATCGACGGCTCACCACAGGGGTTTACCGCGTGGCGCGACCGCCCCTACTACGATCCGGTCGGCGACTATCCGCCGGGCTATTCAGGTTACCCGTCCGCCACTGAAGAACAGGTAATCGAGGCCATCGACTGGGCCTTCGCCAACGACGTACAGATCCTCACGCACGCCAACGGAGAACGGGCCTCGGACCTGCTGATCGCTGCCATCGACGCGGCCACCCGCAAGCACGGCCGGGCCGACCGGCGCCCGGTGCTCATTCACGGCCAGTTCCTTCGCGAGGACCAGGTGGACGCCCTGCAGCGTCTCGACGTCTTTCCGTCACTGTTCCCCATGCACACTTTCTACTGGGGCGACTGGCACCGCGAGCACACCGTAGGGCCGGTGCTAGCGGAAAACATTTCCCCCACCGGCTGGGTCCGTCTGCGGGGAATGCGCTTCGGCACACACCACGACGCCCCGGTGGCATTCCCCGACTCCATGCGCGTGCTGGACGCCACCGTAACCCGCCGCTCGCGCTCCGGCGACATCATCGGGCCCGCGCAACGGGTGGACGTGATCACCGCGTTGAAGGCCATGACCCTGTGGCCGGCGTACCAGCACTTCGAGGAGGACCGTAAAGGCTCCATCGAGGTCGGCAAACTGGCCGACTTCGTAATCCTGTCCGAAGATCCCACCGCTGTGGACCCGGAGACACTGGACCGGCTCAAAGTGCTCGAAACGATCAAGGAAGGCGTCGTAATCTACCCCGCAAACGGGGAGAACCAGCAGCGCCATGCCCTCACTTGGCGCCCTGCGAGCGGGGGTAACGATGCGTTCGCGCGCTTTCTCGTCGCGGCAGCGTCGAACCACGAAACGCTGGTCCGGCCGCAAGGCCGGCATTCGTCTCCGGGCTCGGCGCTTCCCGACAGGTCCTGTGTAGCGGAAGTTCTCGCCGAATGGGCCCTGGCGATGACCGGAGGCACGTACCGCCGACATTGAGGAAGAGAAACGCCAACGGGCATGAGGGCTCACGTGCGGAGCGCATTCCCGATCCTACTGCAGCGGCTCGCGGCTCCCGTCGTGCATCCACAGCAGCACCGCGAAGGCCACCAGCGCCATTGCCGCGAGCAGGAACGCCGGTGCCGTGGGCTCCCCGGTAATCTCGATGAACCACGTGGCCAGCATGGGCGTGGCACCTCCCACCACACCCAGCCCCAGGTTATACGCCACCGAGTACCCGGACAGCCGGTCGACGGCGGGAAACAGCTCCACGAACATGGCGGGCGCGGACCCGAGAGGCACCGCCAGCAGCGCCACGAGCAGACACTGCACGACCACCGCACCCCACAGCCCATCCCCCGCCAACCAGGCATAAAGCGGCACGGAAACCACCGCCATGGTCAGCATGGATCCGGCAATGAAGTGTGTACGCCGGAAAAACACGTCGCCCATCCAGCCCGAGACAGGAATCAGCAGCAACAGCAGTGCGGTCGCCACGGTATTGATTCGGAGCGCCAGGTCTCGCGGCATGCCGGTCTGCCCGTGCAGCCATTCCGGCAGGTAGACCAGCGGCAGATAGAAGAGCACACCGTAGGCGGACGCGAACAGCAGCGCCTGAACCGTTTCCCGACGATTCGTGGTGAACGCCTGAAGCAGCGGCGAAGTGTCCGGGCGCTCGTCGTGGTGGCGCTGAAAGTGCTCTGAATGCGGCAACCGCCGACGCAGAACAATGGAGACCGCGCCGATGACGCCACCCACGAGAAACGGTACCCGCCAGCCCCAGTCGAGCAGCGCCTCGTGCGAAAAGACGGACGTGGCCGCCGCCGCGACACCGGAGCCGAGCAGCATCCCCACCATGCTGCCGGTGTTGGCCCAGCTTCCGGCCAGGCCGCGCCGGTCGTCCCGGGCGGTCTCCACGAGATAGGTGACGGAACTGCTGAACTCCCCGCCCACGGACAGGCCCTGAACCAGCCGCACGATTACCAGCAGCACCGGCGCCCAGATACCGATGGCGTGATAGGTGGGCAGACAACCCAGCAGCAGGGTCGGCAGCGCCATCATGATCACCGAGATGAGCATGGTGGTACTGCGGCCCACCGTGTCCCCCAGCCAGCCGAACGCGCCGGACCCGAGGGGACGCATGAGAAACCCGGCCGCAAACACGCCGTAAGTGGCGATAAGCGAGGCGGTGGCATTCTCGCCCGGGAAGAACAGCGTCGAGAGAATGCCGGCCATGTAGCCGTACAGCGCGAAGTCGTACCACTCGACAACATTGCCGATGAACCCCGCCAAAACCGCTGTATGGGTTTTTCCTAACGTCATGCGCCCCCCAACCCGTCACCGAGAAAACGCGAAAAGTCCCCAAGATAACCGCCCCGCCGGGTGTGCGCGAATCCCCGTGTCCCAGCTCCGCCCGCCGGAATGCCGGCTGGGTGCGGAACGCTACAATGGGATTCCACGTCGTTGAGGCTGCCTCATGTATCTGCCCCATCACTTCGAAGAAGGCCGGGACGAGGAATTGCTGCGCACGATCGCGGCCTATCCGCTCGGCGCGCTGGTGGTCAACGGTCCCGATGGACTTGACGCGAATCATCTGCCCTTCCTGATGGACGAGGCGAGCGGCGGCAGGAGGCTCCTGGCCCACGTGGCAAGAGCCAATCCCCTGTGGAAAGAGATCCGCGACGGCGACGAGACGCTTGTCATTTTTCGCGCCGACGACGCCTACGTCTCACCGAACTGGTATCCCAGCAAGCACGAGCACCATCGCCAGGTTCCTACCTGGAACTATCGCGTCGTACATGTCCACGGGCGACTGCGCATTCGGGACGACCAACGATTCGTGCGCGGCGTGGTCGCCCGACTCACCCGCACCCACGAAAAGCGAGCCGGCTCGCCGAAGCCCTGGAAGATGACGGATTCGTCGCCCGAGTACATCGACCGAATGCTGTCCGAGATCGTCGGCATCGAAATCGAGATAACCAGGATGCTCGGCAAGTGGAAGCTGAGTCAGAACAAGGAGGAGCGAGACCGCATCAGCGCCGCCGACGAACTCCGCAAACGCGGAGACCAGAACATCTCGCAGGCGATGCGGGACAGTGTGGGCCGCAACGACTCGTAACGGGCGTCCAAACTTTTTCTCCGGGGCACGGGTACGCGGCACCCCCCGGACACCGACCAAAAGCGGATATCCGCCCGGCAGGCATGAACGCTCGGTTCGGGACGGTCAGGCGATTGGCCTCACGCAGAGCTTTGACCGAACGCCCGTCGCACAGGCCAAATCTCCAGAACCCCGGCGCTGAGGACCAGCGCCCCGCCGGCCATCTCCAGGTGCCCCAGCCGTTCGCCGGCAATCACCGCAGCCGAGCTCACGCCCACCAGCACCTCGGCCATCAGGAGAATGCCGACGCGGGCCGGTTCCAGACGCGCAGTAGCCCACATGAGACAGACCATCGACAGCCCCCACCAGAGCCCGCCGGCAGCGAGCGCCCAGCCAAGTGCCGGGCCAACCGCCTCAATCGAAATACCCGGCGGAGGCTCGAGAATCGGCGCCAAAACGGCGGCAACCATGAAGGCGCCCAGCGCAAAAACGAACGCCGACGCGCCGGGTCGCATATCGCCCTGCGACCTGATACCCGTCGTCGCTACCGCCCAGAGCAGGCCGGAGGCCAGCCCCAGCCAGTCACCGAGACCGCGGGGCAGCGGCGGCCCGCCATCCGCCCCCAGTACGAGCCCGAGCCCGGCGACGCCAACGATAATGGCAACCAGGCGCAGCCATGGCGTCCGCCAGCCCATCACGTAGCGGGCAATCAGGGTGCTCCAGACCGGCGTCAGAAAGAACAGCAGAACGACGATCGCCACGCGACCGTACAGGAGGCCGGCGGAATAGAGTACGAACGCGCCGCCGCCCAGGGCGACCGAGGCGAGCGCTACTGGACTGGACCGCGCCAGGCAGCGCCGTTGCCTCAGCCCAAAGGGTGCCAGCAGAAGCGCGGCCATGCCGACGATGGCCAACGTGCCCCAGGCCCCGGACAACCCGATGTCCGCCAGACGGCGGACCGGCAACCAGTAGAAACCCCAGAGGCTTCCGGTCCCGACGACGAGCAGGGTGGCTATGGTGGTGGTGCGATCGTTGGACATTCCGGTCGCCCGCTTTCGCCCCGGCGAATCACTCGCGCGTCAGCCTGCGCAGCCGGTCAATCGTGGCTTCGCGCTCGGCGTCCGAGAGCACCTGGATGCCGAAGAGATCGTTCATCCAGAGTCCGTCCGCCGCCAGCCTGACGACGGCCGCCGTCGTGGGATCGATGCCGTCGGCGCGCTGCTCGCGCTGCCAGTCCTCCTGGCGCGCGTATAACGGCTCCAGCAAGGCGGTGTTCGAGGCGCCGGCGGCGAGCATGGCCGTTGCCAGCCGATCGGTTGGATCGTCGCCCTCCCGGTCCACCACGGAGGCTTCGAGATAGGCCCGAGTCCACCGCCCGGGCGCGGTGTCCTCCTGCGTGGATTCCGCCATCCGCGCCTCGATTAGGGCTACGAACTCGCCGACCATTCCGGCAAGCAACTCGTCCTTGGAGGCAAAGTGATACAGGAGCCCGCCCTTGCTGACGCCCGCCTCACGCGCCACCGCTTCCAGCGTCAGCCCGCGAACACCCTGCTGCAGCACCACGCGCCCGGCGGCATGGAGCACCCGTGTTCTGGTGTTTCTTTCCGTCATGCAAAGAGACTAAACCGTCCGGCCGGTACAGTAAACGGGCGTCGGGTCGAAACAACGGGTATTGCCCCGAACGTGAGCCGCCGCAAACTGCCGTGGAGGATGGCCAGACAGAAGGCCTCCCGTTGTCGGGCCTCCCGGAGAAGGCGCGATATACTTTTTATGTAGTGGAGCGCCTTCGGCGGGACGGGAGGGCACGTTATGGATGACAAAGCCTGGAACGATTATCTAACCGGCCTGAACACCGGCGTTTCCTACAACGTCATGAGCGAGATGGGGGCGCGGCACGCTTACAAGCCGCCCAC
>JASFMS010000122.1:0-6162 GCA_050117435.1 Ectothiorhodospiraceae bacterium
TTGACCCGCGAGACGGTATCTACTGAGCTACTGAGCTTGAGGTCCGCCCGCAGATCGACTTCCCTGACTAACCGACTAACCGACTAACCGACTAACCGACTAACCGACTAACCGACCAATCAACCAAAAAGAAACCTCACCGCCCCACCGCCATGGTCTGCACGTCCACTTCGACCAGCCGCGAGCGCCTCAGCACCAGCAGCGGAACCGTCGCACCCGGGCGGATACGGGCGAGCAGCCGGAAGAGGTCGTCGATGGTCGTCACCAGCTCACCGTCCAGTGAGACCACGATATCGCCCATGTGCAGTCCCGCCCGGTGCGCGGGGCTGCCGGGCATCACTTCCAGTGCCTCCACGGCTCGCTCCGCGGGAAGATCCAGGTGCCGGACCAGGCGCCGGTCCAGTGGGCGGGTGCGGCCGGCGATGCCAAGATAACTGCGTCGGACCCGGCCGTGGACAAGGATCTCGGAGAAGACCACCTGCGCGGTGGTCGCGGGGATGGCAAAACCGATGCCCTCGGCCTCGGCGACGATAGCCGTATTGATTCCCACCAGGCGGCTGTGGCTGTCCAGTAACGCGCCCCCCGAGCTTCCGGGATTCAGTGGGGCGGTATGCTGCACGACGTTCTCGATGAGCCGCCCGTCGCGGCTTCGCAACGAACGGCCGAGGGCGCTGACTACGCCGGTGGATATACTGGACTCGAATCCGTAAGGATTACCGATGGCGATGACGAGTTGACCGGCGCGAACGTTGTTCGATTCGCCGAACTGTGCGGTAGCGTCAAGGCTGTCATGGCATCGAATCACCGCGAGGTCGGTGGCGGAGTCTCCGCCGACGAAGCTGGCGTCGGCAGTGCTGCCGTCGTTCAGTGCAATCTGGAGCCGCCGAGCGCGCTCCACGACGTGGTGGTTCGTCAGGATATAGCCGTCGGGGGTGATCGCGACTCCCGAGCCCACGGCTGTCGCTCGCAGGCGCTGCCGCTCCATCGCGAGCACCTGTATGTTGACCACCGAGGGACTCATGGCATCGGCGACGGTAATCACCGCATGGGAGTAGGCGTCCAGGAGTTCGGCGTCGGTGGGGGACGGGTTTTCGGACTCGGTATCGCTGGGATAGCTCGACATGAATGGCACCGCCGGCGTTGATCCATCAACAGGCCGCGGACGACGAAGCGCCCGCAACGGCTGAAACGGCCCCGCAAGTCCCCCATCACGACTACAATAGCCGATCTGGTATTCCGACGCGGAGAATCACGAAATGGGACGGCTGTCATACCGGCTACTTGACGTGTTCACGCAAACGCCGCTCGCGGGCAATCCTCTGGCGGTCTTCCCGGACGCCGCCGGCCTGTCCGGAGAATTGATGCAGCGAATCGCCGCCGAGCTGAATCTCTCGGAGACCGTCTTCGTGACCGAAGGGGACGCCGCTTCCCGTCGCTATGCCGTGCGTATCATGACCCCGAAAACGGAGTTGCCCTTCGCCGGTCATCCGACCATCGGCACCGCGGTCGCTCTGGCGGGGCAGGAGAAGAGCCTTGGTGTTCAGCTGATCGAACCCATCGGAACCATAGACCTCCAGGTCGAGCTGGAATCGCCGGGTATCGGTACGGCCCGATTCGTGGCACCGGCAACGCCGCGGCGGCTGGAGACAGGCGCCTCCCGGGAGGACGTGGCGGCCCTACTGGGACTGGAACTGGAGGCCGTACGGCCGGGTGCGCCGCGAGCCTGGTCGGCCGGTGTGCCGTTTCTTTGCGTGGGACTGACCTCGGCTGACGCCCTGGCGGCGATCGCCTTCAGCTCACGGATATGGCAGGAGCGTTTTGCCCGCGAGCCGGCCCCTCACATCTACGCGTATCACGTGGGAGCGAAGGCCCCGGAGGAAGCTCGGGCACGCATGTTCGCGCCCGCCATGGGAATCGCCGAAGACCCGGCCACCGGCGCGGCGGCGGTCGCGTTCGCCGGCGAGCTCGCCGTTGTCACCGGAATCAGCGACGGTCACCTGCGCAGCGCAATACGCCAGGGCGAGAGCATGGGGCGGCCGAGCCGCCTGTCGCTGGAAGTGGAAGTTGCCGCAGGGGCGGTTACGAGCGTTAGGCTCGGCGGCTCCGCGGTGATCATCGGCGAGGGCGCATTGACGTTGCCGTAGCCCGGCCAGCGGGGCCGGCACGATGCACAGAGACAAGCGGCGTAACTGATCGACGACGAAAAAACGACCAGGGGGCCCATCTTGGATTTTCGTGCGCTGGAGACCTTCGTCTGGATCGCGCGACTGGGCAGCTTTCGCGCCGCGGCCCAACGCATGTACGCGACTCAGCCTTCCATTTCGTCCCGGATAGCCAACCTGGAGCGCGAGCTCGGCGTGCAGCTGTTCGACCGCGCCGGCCGCCGCGTGTCCCTAACCGCGCGCGGGCGGGACATGCTGGATTACGCCGAGCGATTGCTGGCGCTGCGCGGCGAGATGCTGCGCAGCGTCGCCGATCCCAATGCCATCCAGGGCAGCATACGTCTCGGCGTGGTGGAGACCATCGTCTACACGTGGCTGCCGCGTCTCATCGAGAAGGTGAACGAGGCGTATCCGGCCATTACGCTGGAGCTGGATGTGGATACCACCGTCAACCTCTCGGACAAGCTCTCCAAGCACGAAATCGACCTGGCCTTGCTCATGGGGCCGGTGAACCAGCCGGGCATCACGGACCGGGCACTGTGCAGTTATCCCCTGGCCTGGGTCGCCAGCCCCGCCATCGAGCTACCCGCGGAGCCGGTCCCCCTGGCCACCGTCACCCAGTGGCCCATCATCACCTATCCGCGGCTGACCAAGCCCCACGCCGCCATCCAGGCGTTGGTCGGGAACGAGGGGCGCCGGGCCCGCATTCACGCCAGCTCCTCGCTGGCCACCATCATCCGCATGACGGTGGACGGCATCGGAGTCAGCGCGCTGCCCCGGGAAATCATTGAGGAGGAACTGGCCAACGGCTCGCTTCGTGTGTTTCGCAGCGAGGGGCCGCTGCCGGACTTGGACTTCACCGTTTCCTACGGGGCCACGCCGGAATCCTCCATAACCCGCGCCGTGGCGGACCTCGCCGTGGGCGTCGCCGGGGCGCACGCGTGAACTGATAGAAAATCCTGATCAAAACTGATCCGAAATATCGATTGGACCAAATGGAAACCGTCACCTAACAGTAAAAGGAGAGGAGAGAAAAACGGACGCGGGAAATTGAACGAGCCAACGAGCCACTGGCGGCAGAGTTCCGCCGCCGATGTACGCCGCGCTGTTCGCGCCGGCGATATCGCCCGACCCACGGCCGGCATGGCCGAGGGTTTCGTTCAGGCTAATCTGGTCATCCTTCCCGCTGCCGACGCCGGTGACTTCCTCCGCTTCTGCACGGCCAATCCCCGTCCCTGCCCTGTGCTTGCCGTGGGGGAACCGGGCGCGACCGGTCTGCCCGGTCTCGGTGACGATCTGGACGTTTCCCGGGATGTGCCGAAATACCGCGTTTTCCGCGACGGCGAAGTCAGCGACGAACCCGCATCTGTGTCCGACCTGTGGCGCGACGACCTGGTCGCGTTTGCGCTGGGGTGTTCTTTCACCTTCGAGCATGCGCTGATCGAAGACGGCATCCGGCTTCGGCACATCGACATGGACCGCAACGTGTCCATGTACCTTACCTCCACACCACTGAAACCGGCTGGGCCCTTCGGCGGCGAGATGGTCGTGTCCATGCGGCCGCTGCGGCCGGCGGATGCCATCCGCGCCGTTCAGATCTGCACACGTTTCCCCCAGGTCCACGGCGCACCGGTGCATCTGGGTGACCCGTCCGCGATCGGTATTCGCGACATCCACCATCCCGAATTCGGTGACCCCGTACCCATCGAATCCGGCGAGTTGCCGGTGTTCTGGGCCTGCGGCGTCACTCCGCAGCGGGCGCTTCAGCGCGCGCGGCTGCCCTTCGCGATCACCCACAGTCCAGGTCACATGCTGGTAACCGACCTGACCGATTCGCAGCTGGCAATGCTCTAGGGAGCCAGGAGCCTACGCAGGAAGCCGCCAGTCGCATTCACACGGAGCCAAATGCCGAGGAGTCGAACCATGACAAAGAAGATGCTGATCTCCGTAGCGGCCGCCGCCATTTTCGGCGCCGGCATGGCCCATGCCCAGGATCTCCCGAAGACGGAGCTGTCCTACGTCGGCAGCTGGAGCAGCCTGTCGCTGTACAAGAATTTCGAAAAGCCCTTCTGGGGCGACAAGCTGTCCAAGGCCTCGGACGGCCAGATAACGGCCCAGGTCACCACCTTCGACCAGATGGGCCTCAAGGGTGGCGAGGTCTTCAAACTGCTGTCCCAGGGGGTCTTCGATGTGGGCTCCACCGTGGCGGATTACACCGTCTCGGACGCCCCGGAGCTGGGCGGCCTGGATATGCCCATGATCGCGCCGCATCTCGACCAGGCCAAGAAGGTGGCCGAGGCCTACAAGCCGGTGCTGGATGACGCGCTCAGCGCGCGGTTTGATGGTGCCAAGCTGATCGCCGTGGTGCCGTATCCCTCGCAGGTGGTCTTCTGCAATGCCGATATCAAGGGACTGGACGACCTGAAGGGCAAGAAGATCCGAGCCAGCGGCCGCACCACGGCGGAGTTCCTGGAGGCCATCGGCGCCGAGGGCATCACACTGTCCTTCAGTGAGGTGCCGGGGGCGCTGCAGCGCGGCGTCATCGACTGCGCCGTTACCGGCTCGCTGTCCGGCTACAGCGCCGGCTGGTACGAGGTTTCCACGCATCTGTATCCGCTGCCGGTGGGCGGTTGGGACTACGTCATCACCGCCATGAACGGCGACAAATGGAATTCCATGGATGCCAAGACTCAGGACTGGCTGCTGAAGACCGTTCACGACCAGTACGAGACGCCGGTCTGGGATTCCGCCGTGGACGAGACGAAGGAGGGTGTTGCCTGCCTCACCGGCAAGGGTGAGTGCAGCCGCGGCAAGCCCGGCAACATGACCCTGGTTGAAGCCACCAAGGACGACTTCGCCTTCGCCCGCAAGCAGCTGGAAGCCAAGGTGCTGCCCGCCTGGGCGAGCCGAGTGGACGCCAAGTGGGTGAAGCGCTGGAACGACACCATCGGCAAGGTCACCGGCCTTACCGCCAGCGCTCAGTGATATCGGCGACGGCCGGGCCAGTCGTGGCCCGGCCCGCCCTCGGACACCATTTCAGATGCTGAAATCACTCGCCGACGCACTCGACCGCATTCTTGCGGCAATGGATCGGGTGTCGCTCTGGCTCGCCCGTCTGGGTGGGCTGCTGATACTGGCCACCGTGGCAATGGTGACACTGGAGATCATTACCCGGGGAATCTGGGGCTGGTCCCTGGGGGCCTCCACCGAGATCTCGGGGTATGTGCTGGCCATCAGCGCCAGCTGGTCCTTCGCCTTCACCCTGTTGCGCAAGGCCCACATCCGCATCGACGTGGTCTACGTTCGTCTGCCCGCAACCATACGCAGCCTGCTGGATCTGCTGGCGCTTTCCGGACTGGGCCTGTTCTGCTTTTTCGTGGTGGGCTCGGCCATCAAGGTGGCGTCCTCTTCCTACGCCGGCGGCTCGCTGGCCAATACGCCGTTGCAGACGCCGTTGTGGATACCTCAGTGGATGTGGGCCGCCGGGCTGATCTGGTTCAGTCTGGCCGTGACCGTACTGCTGCTGCGGGTGCTGGTGGCGCTGTTCATGGCGGACACCGAGAGCGCCCATCGGGTGGCCGGGAGTGCAACGCTGGATGAGCAGATCAGCGCCGAGATCCAGGGGGACGAAGCATGATCGGGGTGGCACTGGTCGTACTGCTCACGCTGCTGTTGCTGAGCATCCCCGTGGCGGCGACGTTGATCACACTGGCGCTTTTCACCGACCAGTTCTTTTCCGCGTTTCCGCTCTACCGGGCTATGGGCGAGGTCCTGTGGTCGGCTTCGGACAGTTTCCTGCTGATCGCCATTCCGCTGTTCATTCTGCTGGGCGAGATCCTGGTGCGCACGGGCATCGCCCGCAGCACCTACGAGACCCTGGAGTCCTGGCTGTCCTGGCTGCCGGGCGGTCTGCTCCACGCCAACATCGGCACGGCGACGCTGTTCTCCGCGACGTCGGGCTCCAGCGTCGCCACCGCCGCCACCATCGGCACGGTGGCCA
>JASFMS010000123.1:0-6097 GCA_050117435.1 Ectothiorhodospiraceae bacterium
AGCATGTCGCGGGGACTGATGGCACTCGCCACCACACTACTACTGGCCGCGGCCACGACCGTAACCGCCGCGCCGACGCCGAAAATGACGCTTCTCACCGAGGAGCTGCCCCCGCTGAACTTCACTCGCGACGGCAGGCCGGCGGGGCTGGCCGTGGAAATGGTCGAAGAGATTCAACGCCGCCTCGGCCGCCACGAACCCATCCAGGTGGTGCCGTGGGCGCGCGGCTACGCCACCGCGTTGAAGAAACCCAACCTCGCTCTGTTTTCCACGGCGCGCAGCGCCGAGCGGGAAAACCTCTTCAAGTGGGTGGGGCCGGTCACCAATCTGAACTTCGTCATCTACAAACGCCGCAGCTCGCCGTTACAGATCGAAACCCTGGCGGACGCCCGCCGCGTCGGCAGCATCGCCACCTATCGCAACGACGTGCGCGAACAGTTCCTCCAGGAACGCGGATTCGCCAACCTGGACAGCTCCTCCAAACTGATCAGCGGCGCCCGCAAGCTCCTGGAAGGCCGCGTCGACCTCTGGATCGACTCCAACATCTCCGCACCCAGCGTGGTGAAACAGCTTGGCCGCAACCCCGAGGAGATAGAGCCGGTTCTCACGGTTCATACCGACCCTATCTACATCGCGATGTCGCGCGGCACTCCGGATGCGGTGGTACGGCGCTGGCAGCGCACGCTGGAAGCCATGGCACGCGACGGCACCTACGAGCGCATTCACCGTCGCTGGCTTCCCCATGCGACGCCGCCCCGGCAGATGTCGAAGCTGGCGCCCAAGGAGTCCGTCCGCAAAGCGCCATTGACGGTACTGACGGAAAATCTTCCGCCGCTGAACTTCCTTGCCGATGGCGAACTCCGGGGTGTGTCCGTGGACATCGTCCGCGAGTTGCTTCGCCGCCTGGGCCGTGACGACGAAATCAGCGTCGTGCCGTGGGTTCGCGGATACCGGCGCACTCAGAAGGAGTCCAACGTCGCCCTCTTTACGACGGTGCGTACCGAAAAGCGGGAGCCGCTATTCCAGTGGGTGGGGCCCATCGGCCACAGCACCACGGTTCTCTACGGCCGACGCGGCGACCATCCGCGAATCGGGACTCTCGCCGACGCCAGAAAGGTGGACAGCATAGGGACCTACCGGGACGATGCGGACGAACAGTTCCTCCGCAACGCCGGCTTCACCAATCTCTACAGTCACCGCAGCCCCGCCAGCATCGTACGGAATCTGGCGGCCGGCCGCGTCAGCCTCTGGGTAACGGGGCGCAGCAACGCGCCCCAGGTCATCCGCCAGGCCGGCTTGGACGCGGGTCGGTTCGAGCAGGTCTTCACGCTTCGCGAGACCGACTATTACATCGCCTTCTCGCAAACGACACCGCACGACGTGGTCACGCTCTGGCAGACCACGCTTGATGCCATGAGGCGCGACGGCACTGTGAAGCGCGTCCACCAGCGCTGGCTGCACTACGACGAGGAGGCGTCTCCGTGAGCGACCAGAGACGCCTTGGACAGCGCGCGCCCAGGTTCGCACCGGCGCGCCGCAGCCGCCGTCCGCGCTGGCCGCTTGCCTACAAACTCGTTCTCATCGTCGTGCTCACTACCACCGGCACGCTGGCCATTTTCGCCGCTGTCCAGTTCACGGCCACTCGAAACGAGCAGGGCGAACAGCTCCAGCGCAATGCCCAACAGAGCGCGGATGTCCTGGCCGCGGCGCTCAGCGTTCCCATGTGGGACCTGGACCAGCGAGCTGCGCTGTCCATCGTGCGCGCCATCATGGCAGGACGTTCGGTGCTCGGTGTGCGCATCGTCGAGGCCGCCAATCCCTATGTCGAGGGACCCGCAGGGCCCGAGACGAAACCGGAGTACGGTTCCACGTGGATGGCCGTCTGGCGCCGGGACGACGGCAATCCCGAGGCGGTGAAAAGCATACCGTCGGACGGGCAGAACGCCGTCACCGCGTCCAGCGCCATCTTCAAAACCGCACTGGGGAACAGGGAAAAGCGTATCGGCCGGGTGGATGTCTTCTTCACGGACCGTTACCTGCAGGCCGCCCTTGCCACGTCACTGCGCAACCTCGTGCTGCAGATCGTGGCTCTGGATCTGGTAATAATCCTCATACTCACCCTCGTGATCCGGCGTGTGCTGGTGCACCCACTGGGCGGACTTCGCAACACCATCGACGCCCTGCGCACCGGTGATCTCGGCGTTCGCGCCCACGTGCGCTCCAACGACGAACTCGGGGAAATCGCCGAGACGTTCAACCGGATGATCGGCGAACTCGGGCGCAAGCAGACCGAACTCATGGAGAAGACCCGGGGACTGGAGTCACTGACCGCGAACCTGGAAAGCCGCATCAACGAGCGCACGCAGGAACTTCAGGCCGCCAAGGAACAGGCCGAGGCGGCGGCCCTGGCGAAAAGTGAATTCCTCGCCAATATGTCCCACGAAATAAGGACGCCGATGAACGGCGTCATCGGCATGGTGGATCTTCTCTCCGACTCCGGACTCGACCCTCGGCAACGGGAGTACCTCTCGACCATATCCAGTTCCGCGGCAACGCTGCTAACGATCATTGACGACGTTCTGGATATCTCCAAGGTCGAGGCGGGTCGACTGGACATCGAGCAGCTGCCGTTCGATCTGCGGGCGACCGTGGACGAAGTGCTGCTGCTGTCCGACGCCGAAGCCGGTCGCAAGGGCCTCGCACTCAAACTCGAATACGCCGGAGACGTCCCGAGGGATCTGATCGGCGACCCGGTTCGCATTCGCCAGGTATTGACCAATCTGGTGAGCAATGCCGTCAAATTCACCCGCGAGGGCACAGTGACACTGCGCATCACGGCACCGGACGTGCGTCGCGCGCAGGCGGACGTACTGGTGGAGGTCATCGACACGGGAATCGGCATAAGCAACGAGGAACTGGATATCATCTTCGACAAATTCACCCAGGCCGATGCCTCCGTGACCCGGAAGTACGGAGGCACGGGGCTGGGCCTGGCGATCAGTCGGGAACTCGTCGGCCTCATGGGTGGTGAGCTGCGTGTGGAAAGCCGGGAGGGTTGCGGCAGCCGCTTCCACTTTCGGCTCACCTTCCCGCGAAATGCCGCGGGTGCGCAGCGACCACGATCCGCGCAACGTCGCAATCCGAGCAGACGTCTGCAGTTCGACGCGCGCATTCTCCTCGTGGAAGACAACCCGGTGAATCGGCGCGTGGCGCGAGAGGTACTGGAGCGCGCCGGATGCCGTGTCGACGTTGCCGAGCACGGCGAGCAAGCAGTGAACCGCTACCGATCAGGGAGCTACGATGCCGTGCTCATGGACGTGACCATGCCGGTAATGGACGGCTTCGAGGCAACCCGCGAGATTCGCCGCATCGAGGCCGGGCAGGCACACACACCGATCATCGCGATGACAGCGCTGGCCATGCGAGGCGACCGGGAGCGCTGTCTCCAGGCGGGCATGGACGACCACCTGGCGAAACCCGTCACCCGGGACGCCGTGCAATCGGTCCTCGGCATCCACCTGGCTCACCTTGCCGCCTATCTGCCGGAAGCGGATCCCGCCGCGGCGAGAGAAACGGCCGACGCTTCCGGCTCCGCGGATGTTCTGAACGCTGCCCATCTCTACAGCGTCACCCAGGGTGATACCGAGGTCATGCGCGAGATCGTCCGGATGACCCTGAGCGATCTGCCGGTGAGAATCGCGGAGCTCGACGACGCCGCCGCCGCAGGCGACTGCAAGGCACTTCAGCGCAAGGCGCACTCCCTTGCGGGCATCGCGGCCAGCGTAGGAGGGCGAGAGGTTGAAGCCGAAGCCCGGGCGGTGGAACATGCCGCGCTGACCGGTGACCTGGTGGCGTGCCGCAAGCGGCTGAATGCCACCAGAGCATCCGTGCAACGACTCTCCCTGGCATTGCGGGCGAGCCACGACGAGAGCCGCCCTGAACATACCGATCCGCCGATAGGTGATGCGCTGTGACGGAACCCCTTTGCGTTCTGCTGGCCGACGACGACCGCGTACCAAGAACATTGCTTCGGCGCATGCTCGAAGCCTGGGGTCTGCAGGTTACGGAAGTGGAGGACGGCCTTGCGGCCTGGGAGGTCCTTCAGTCCGAGAGCACACCGCGAATCGCCATCCTGGACTGGATGATGCCCGGACTGGACGGCGTCGCGCTGTGCCGTAAACTGCGCGCCCTCAACCACGCCCCGCTGGTGTACACGATTCTGCTGACCAGCAAGCGGCAGGAAGAGGATCTGGTACACGCGCTGGACAACGGCGCGCACGACTTCCAGAGCAAACCGGTGCGACCCGGCGAACTGAAAGCGCGAATCGCTGTTGGCCGGCGCCTGGTGGAGACCCATGACCGTCTCCAGGCATCGCTGCGGGAGATGGAACGGCTGGCTTCCACGGACGTTCTCACCGGAATCGCGAACCGGCGTGCCTTCTTCGATCTGGCGCGGCAGGAACTCCAGCGAACCCAGCGCTACGGCCACGCCGTCACCGGAATGCTCCTGGACATCGATCAGTTCAAGCGCATCAACGACGAATTCGGCCATCAGGCCGGAGACGCCGCCCTCATCCACGTTGCACGGATCTGCGAGCAGGAAGTCCGTGAAAGCGACATACTGGCTCGCTACGGTGGCGACGAACTGGCTGCCCTGCTTCTGGATGCGGACGAAGAAACAGCGCTGGAGATCGCCGAACGCCTCCGCCAGGCCGTCGCCGACACACCCTTCGAATTCGCCGGCTCTCCCCGCCACCTGACCGTGAGCATCGGGCTAGCGACCACCGCCTCCACGGTCAATATCGACCAGTTCCTCAACATGGCGGATCAGGCACTCTTCCTGGCCAAGGACGCCGGGCGCAACCGGGTTCGCGCCTGGGAGCGCCGCCCCTGACGCCCCACGACCGGACGCGGGTACCATTTCGTCCGCAGAACACGTGTCACACGTGATCGGTTGAGCGTCGCGTTCACTTTCCCGCCAGAGCCTGAAAATATCCACATTTATTTTTCTACATCAACACCTTATCGTTTTTGTATATTGTTTGTGACACCATGCAGCCTGGTCAGGCCTGGTTGCTTCTCGCCGGCCGGGCCATAAAGGGTTGTCAACCCAGAACAACCGTTGCAGTGCCTATCACGGAAGGGATTTCACATGCACATCAGCAATCGTCCAGTCACGGCGATCGCCGCCGCAATGGCCGCCGCCGCGCTTCTCGCAACAGCGTCCGCGTCGGCAGCCGATTTGAGCGGCTATGTGGTCGCCCCCAATGGCCAGGTTTATCGTGATGCCGCCGGCAACTGCTGGCGCAGCACCCAATGGACTCGCGGCAACGCCTTGAAGGAATGCGACCCCGGCCTCTTCGCGGGTGACGGCGAATTCAAGGCCCTCGAGCAGCCACGGACCCGCCTGGAGCAGCTCACCGTCCAGGGTCGAGCCGTATTCGCCTTCAATGACGACACGTTGACCGAAGAAGGGCGGGCCGCACTGGACGACACCGCCGAGCGGATCGCAGGCTGGAACGTGGAGCGGGTACGCGTAATCGGCTACGCCGATCGCATCGGTGGCGGGGAATACAACAGGGAGCTGTCCGAGCGCCGCGCGCAGACCGTGGTCGCCTACTTGAGGACAAAGCCCGCGCTGGCGGACGTGGCGATCGATACCGAGGTAATGGGACAGAAGCAGCCCATGTCCACCTGCGATGATGTCACCGGGCGCGCATTGATCGAATGTCTGGCGCCCAATCGGCGTGTGGTGGTGGAAGTGGCCGTCAGCCGGGAAGTCCCGGACACCAACCAGTGATAGCACGACGGCCGCCGCGTGCGGCGGCCGTCCTCAGCCCTGGGCCACCCCGGCCTCCATCCGCTGCATTTCGGCTTCCTCGGCCCGGTTCGAGCACCGGTAGCAGTGGGCCGGGAGCACGTTGCGGAGCACGAAGCCCTTGTCGACCACGTCGAAGGTATCGCGCAGGTACGGAAATACCTTGTTGGAGAACTGGAAGACGAGGAATTCGCCACCGGGGCGCAACGTCGTGCGTGTGGTCTCGAGGACGCTGTCACGGATACCCGCCGGCATGGTGCTGAACGGTATCCCGGATAC
>JASFMS010000124.1:0-6085 GCA_050117435.1 Ectothiorhodospiraceae bacterium
CTTCGAGCAGCGGGCCAACAACCGCATCATCCGGCCGAGTGCGGACTATAACGGGCCGGAGCTGCAGAAATGGGTACCCATCGAGGAGCGCGGCTGAGCGCCCTTCTCTCCTACTGACACACACAACAACGGAATTCCCGGCCGCTACGGCGGCCGGGTGTATCACGGATACAGCGAGGAAACAGCGATGAGCAGCGTGGACATCCGCAGCGCCAAGCGGCCTGAACCGGACAAGGAACTGGTGGACATCGCCGAATATGTAACCGGCACCCAGATCGATAGCCAGGAGGCTTACCGCACGGCGCGCTACTGCCTCATGGACACCCTGGCCTGCGGCATGCTCGCCCTGCAGTACCCGGCCTGTACCAAGCTGCTCGGCCCCGTGGTGCCCGGCGCCGAGATGGCCGGCGGCGTCCGCGTGCCCGGCACGCCCTACCGGCTGGATCCGGTGCAGGCGGCCTGGAATATCGGTGCCATGGTGCGCTGGCTGGACTTCAACGACACCTGGCTGGCCGCCGAGTGGGGCCACCCTTCGGACAATCTGGGCGCCATCCTGGCCGTTTCGGACTATCTGTCCCGCAAGGCGGTTGCCGAGGGCAAGACCCCGCTGACCATGCGCGACGTGCTCACGGGCATGATCAAGGCCCACGAGATTCAGGGTGTCATCGCCCTGGAGAACAGCTTCAACCGCGTTGGGCTGGACCACGTCATGCTCGTGCGCATCGCCTCGGCCTGCGTGAGCATGGGCCTGCTGGGCGGTGACCGCGAGGACGTCATCAACGTCGCCAGCCACGCCTGGATCGACGGCAGCGCCTTGCGCGCCTACCGCCACGCGCCTCAGGCCGGTCCGCGCAAGAGCTGGGCCGCCGGCGACGCCTCCTCCCGCGGCCTGCGCCTGGCCTTCATCGCCGACAAGGGCGAGATCGGCTATCCGGCCGCGCTGTCCGCGCCCACCTGGGGCTTCCAGGACGTGCTCTTCAAGGGCAACACGCTGTCCTTCAGCCAGGGCTACGGCAGCTACGTCATGGAGAACGTGCTGTTCAAGATCTCCTTCCCCGCCGAGTTCCACGCGCAGACGGCTGTGGAAGCCGCCATGACGCTGCACCCGGAGGTCCGCGACCGGTTGGACGACATCGATCGCATCGTCATCGAGACCCAGGAAGCCGGCGTGCGCATCATCGACAAGACGGGACCGCTCAACAACCCGGCGGACCGGGACCACTGCATCCAGTACATGGTCGCGGTGCCGCTGATCCACGGCGCGCTGACCGCCGACCACTACGAGGACGACGTGGCCGCGGACCCGCGCATCGACGCCCTGCGCGATCGCATGGAAGTGGTGGAGAACAAGACCTTCTCCGAGGAATACCTGGATCCGGACAAGCGCGCCATCGGCAACGCCATTCAGATCTTCTTCAAGGACGGCTCCAAGACCGAGCGCGTGCAGGTGGACTACCCCATCGGCCACCGCCGCCGCCGCGAGGAAGGCATTCCGGTGCTGGTGGAGAAGTTCGAGAATGCCCTCTCCACCCGCTTTGCGCCGAAGCAGGCGGAGAAGATCAAGGCCGCCTGTGCCGACCAGCAGTCGCTGGAGGACATGCCGGTGCACGAGTTCGTGGATCTGTGGGCATTGTAGGCAAAAAGGACTGAAGGACTGAAGGACTCGGTTGTTCTGGTGCCGTCCGTCGACGCAGCGGGCGGCGCCGCCGAACTGTCCCAAGGGAGAGTCGGATGGGCAGAGCGTAGCGATGCCCATCGGAGAGGGACTATGCAGTGCGTGCTGGGGACTGAGCGGGGATGCCCTGGGCTCGTAGGGTGCGCCGCGCGCACCGCGCTCCCCTTTGACGGCCGGAGCGAAGGCAGGACATGAAAACCACTTGATAATCCGTCAGGTGACTCCATCCTGCCTCAGTCCTCAGTCCTCAGTCCTCAGTCCTCAGTCCTCAGTCCTCAGTCCTCAGTCCTCAGTCCTCAGTCCTCACCCCCCTCTGCTATCATCTCCAGCCGTTTGTGCAGAAACCAATCCGATGCCATGACGACCACGATCACCACCGCCAATCTCAATGGCATCCGCGCCGCGGCGCGCAAAGGGTTTTTCGACTGGCTTACCGAGGCGGCGCCGGATGTGCTCTGTGTTCAGGAAACCAAGGCGCAGCGCGAGCAACTGGACGGCGACGCGACCTTCTTCCCCGCGGGCTATCACGCCTACTTCCACGACGCGGAGAAAAAGGGTTACAGCGGCGTGGCCCTTTACAGCCGTGTCGAACCGGACGACGTGAACATCGGCATCGGCTTTCCGGACGTCGACCGGGAAGGCCGTTGGATCGAAGCCCGCTTCGGGAACCTGTCGGTGGTTTCCTTCTACATGCCCTCCGGCACCTCCGGCGATCATCGGCAGGACTTCAAGTACGCATTCATGGAGCCGCTGCTGGAATACCTTCGTTCCCTGGCCGATTCGGATCGCGAGTACATCATCTGCGGCGACTGGAACATTGCCCACCGCCCAATCGACCTGAAGAACTGGCGTTCCAACCAGAAAAACTCGGGCTTCCTTCCCGAGGAGCGTGAGTGGCTGGACCGGCTGTTCGACGACGTCGGCTTCGTGGATGCCTTCCGGACGGTCAACCAGGAGGCCGAGGAATACACCTGGTGGTCCTACCGCGGCCGTGCGTGGGACAACAACACGGGATGGCGGATCGACTACCACATCGTCACCCCCGGTATGCGGGAGCGCGTCCGCTGGGCAGACGTTTATCGTGAAAAGCGCTTTTCCGACCACGCCCCCCTGACTCTGGGCTACGATATGGAACTGGCGCCCCGCTCCTGAGCTTGGGGGACGCGTACGGTTGCATCGCGAACAATCCGCCCGGCGAAGGCGGTGTACCAAGAG
The DNA here is from genome assembly GCA_050117435.1 of Ectothiorhodospiraceae bacterium. Taxonomy (GTDB): domain Bacteria; phylum Pseudomonadota; class Gammaproteobacteria; order Nitrococcales; family Nitrococcaceae; genus JASFMS01. The sequence continues at coordinate 2,891 of JASFMS010000124.1, forward strand.
TCGGCACAATGTATGAAAAGGCACTGGCGCCGGTGGTTCTTGCCACGCTACTGGCGGCCTGCGGTGGGGGCGGCGATGGCGGTGGCTCGCGGACGGATTCACCGTCCATCACCGTAACCGATACGAACGGGCACCCGCTGGCTGGCGCCACGGTGGTTATCCACGGCCGCGACGGCGCGGATATCGTCACTGTGGCGAGTACCGATGTGGGGGGGCACGCCCGGCTTCTGTCGTCCTCCGAGCAGGGGGCATTCAGTCTCACCGTTGCGGTGACGCGCAATGGCTACAGCCGCGTTCGCACGCTTACCGATATACCCCGCGCAGACTACACCGTTCGCATGGATCTCCCCGTCGGGGCGGCCGACGACTGTACCGCGTGGACAGCCAATGCCGACCAGCCCTTGCGGCTCGTCGGCTATCCGTGGGGTTATGTGGCGGCGGAGCCGAGCAAGTACACGGTCACCGGGCACGCCTGCAATCTTCAGGAAGGCGGAGGACTCAGCCTTGTCGGCTTCGGCGAGAATTACGACTACTATGGCTACGCCCGGGACGCATCGTCCGATGGTGATGTTGCCGTCGACCTGACCCTTGATCGGCGCGCCGACACGCTGCAATGGCTCCCGCCCGCCGGTGCCGACCTGAGCGGCTGGTTTCTGGGGATCCGACAGGGCGTCGCCTACCCCCTGGGTCCCCTGGACGAGGCCTCGGCGGGAGCGGCAGGCACACAGCCCATCGCCGGAGATTTTCCCGCGGACTACTTTCGCGCCACGGCGACTTACCGGCACGAAGCGATGAGCCCGGAGGGCATGCAGTGGTTGCGCTACGAGGCGCGCCTGGCTTCGGTTCCCGCGGCCATCGAACTGCCCGCTGCCGACACGACCTTCAGCGACGTCACCGCCGCTGCTGAAACGGGGGCCACCTGGTCCCGGACAGGCAGCATGGCCGCCGACCTGCAGACGGCGACGCTGACCCTGGCGGACGATGAGGGCACCACCGCCTGGACGGTGGCCGTGCCACCGGATCGGCGACGCGCCGACGTTCCGCGTCTTCCTGACGCACTCGTGCGGCAGCTGCGGTTGCAAAGCCGCGATCTGGTTGCCGTGCGAGTCCAGGCTCAGGATCTCCTGGGCATCGACGACTACGCCGCCGCGATTCGCCTGATGGCGGCCGCCGATGCCGCCGGCGCAGACTTGCCGGCCCGCGTCAGTGCCGTCGCCGACGTAGCCATCGCCACCGATCCCGGCACTTCGCGCCAGTAAGCCGGCTGCGCCGGTCCACCGACGTTACCCCAGGTATACCCGTCCGGCGGGATATCGCACGCGCGTCGCTGACGATGTGGCTAGCGCAAAGCCCAGTGCCAGTGGCCCCACCCGGCCAAGGAACATCAGCGTCATCACCACCAGGCGGCCGAAGGCGTTGAGCTCCGGCGTGACGCCCCGGGACAGTCCCACCGTACCGAAGGCCGACGCCGCTTCGAAGGCAAGGTCCAGGAAGCGCGCGTGCTGGCTGACGGTGAGCAGAAAGGTGCCGATCATCACCACCAGCAGGCCGATGAAGGTCAATGCCAGCACCTTGAGCACATCCGCCGGCACCACACGACGGCTGAACGCTGTGGGTTCCGGGCGGCGGCGCAGAAAGGCGGCAGAGGCCATCAGCAGAACCATGAAAGAGGTGACCTTGATGCCGCCGGCAGTGGAGGTGCTGCCGCCGCCGATGAACATCATCGAGATGAACATCAGCGCCGTCCCGTCCCGCAGCTGGGAGACGTCCAGGGTGTTGAAGCCCGCGGTGCGCGTGGTGACGGCCTGAAACCACGCGGTCGCCAGCCTCTGCCAGAGGTTGTCGCAGCCGCCGAGGGTGGCCGGATTGGTCCACTCAAGCGCGAGGAATGCCAAGAACGACCAGGCGATGAGCCCGGCGGTGCCCACCAGCATCAGCCGGGTGTGCAGTGACAGGTGAGTCCAGCGCCGGCGCTGACGCAGTTCGTTGATGACGCTGAAGCCCAGCCCCCCGACGATGAACAGCAGCGGGATCACGGCGTTCACGACGGGGTCCGCCGACCAGCGGGTCAGGCTGTCCGGCCACAGTGCGAAACCGGCGTTGTTGAACGCGGAAATGGAATGGAACAGCGCCAGGTAGAGTCCGTGCGACAGTCCGTAGTCGGGAACCCAGCGCAAGCCCAGCAGTACGACCCCGGCGGCCTCGAGCACGAGCACGACCGCCGCCACGGTTCGCACCAGCCGGACAACATCGCCCAGGGAGGTCTGGTTGAGATCCTCACGCAGCAGGATCTGCTGACGCAGGCCGATGCGCTGGCCCAGCAGCGCCAGCACCATTACGGCGAAGGTCATCAGGCCGAGGCCGCCGAGCTGGATGAGTATCAGGATGACCACCTGCCCGAAGGTGGTGTACTCCGTGGCGGTGTCCACCACCGCCAGCCCCGTGACGGTCACCGCGGAGGTGGCGGTAAAGGCGGCGTCCAGCCAGGAGATGGGCACCTTTACGGCGATGGGCGCCTTGAGCGCCAGCGTGCCCGCGGCGATGAGAGTGAGGAAAAGCAGTGCGAGGACCGCCGGCGGCGGCAGTCGCAGCACGCCGCGGCGGCGCAGGGGGCGTGCAACGCGTCCGGGAATCCATCGTCTCACAGCTCCGCCCCGAAGCGGCGCAGGTCGTTGAGGTGGCCCAGAAGAACCAGGCGGTCACCTTCCTTGAGGGTAATGTCCGTGGGTTCGTCCCAAAGGGGTTCGCGCCCGCGCTTCAGGGCGAGATAGCGGATGCTGTGGCGGTTCTTCAGCTCCAGCTCGGACAGCGGCTTGCCGTCCAGCGCTTCGGTGGCTTCCACCTCCACCACGAAGTAGTCGTTGCCGAGGCTGATATAGGCGAGCACGTAGGGATAATTGAGGCTGTTGGCCACCTCCATTCCCATTTCGTGCTCCGGGTGGATGATACGGTCGGCGCCCAGCCGAACCAGAATGCGGTGATGGCTCGGCGTCTGGGCCTTCACCCATACCTTCGGCCCGCCAAGGCTTTTCACCGCCAGAGTGGAGAGGATGTTCGACTCCAGGTCCTCGCCGATGGCGATGACCACGGCGTCATAGTCATCCAGGCCCAGGTCGTCGACGGCGCGTTCGTCCTTGACGTCGGTAATCACCACGTGGGAGAGCTCATCGGCGAGGGCGTTTACCCGGGCCTCGT
>JASFMS010000125.1:0-6078 GCA_050117435.1 Ectothiorhodospiraceae bacterium
AAAACTAGCTTATCCGCCCATGGCACTGCTTATACTTCTTGCCGGAGCCACAGGGGCAGGGCTCGTTGCGCCCCACCTTGCGCTGCTGACGCACGAACGGCTGCTGCGACTCGTCCGCCGGCTCGGGCTGCTCACCACCGCCAGCGCTGTCGGCAAAGCTGTCGGACTGGGCATGCTGGAACTGCATGTCCTGCTCCCTGGGCTCGGAGGCCTCCTCCACCGCCCGGGCGTCCTCTTCCGTGCGCACGCGGACGTGGCAGAGGATTTTGATGGTCTCGCGCTTGATGCCCTCCAGCATCTCCTGGAACATGGCGAACGCTTCGCGCTTGAACTCCTGCTTCGGGTCCCGCTGGGCCATGCCCCGCAGGCCGATGCCCTGGCGAAGGAAGTCCATGGCCGCCAGGTGGTCCTTCCACTGGGCATCCAGTATCTGCAGCAGGAAGCTCTTTTCCACCTGCCGCATGACCTCGGCCCCAACCTGGCTTTCCTTTTCGCGGTACTGCTCGGTAATCTTCTCCAGAATGCGCTCACGCAGGCTCTCTTCGTGTAGAGCCTCTTCCTCGTCCAGCCACTGCTGAACCGGCAGCCGGATGTTGAACTCCGCCTGCAGCGCCTCTTCCAGACCCTCGATATCCCACTGCTCGTCGATGCTGTTGGGCGGGATGTGCTCGCTTATCACCGCGCTGACCACGTCCTCGCGCATGGCATCGATGGTCTCGGAGATATCCTCCGCCTCCAGCAGCTCGTCGCGCTGCTGATAGACCACCTTGCGCTGATCGTTGGCGACGTCGTCGAATTCCAGCAGGTGTTTGCGGATATCGAAGTTGTGCCCCTCGACCTTGCGCTGGGCGTTCTCGATCACCCGCGAGACCATCCCGCTCTCGATGGCCTCCCCTTCCTGCATGCCCAGGCGCTGCATCAGCGAGGACACCCGCTCCGAGGCGAATATCCGCAGCAGGCTGTCTTCCAGGGACAGGTAGAAACGGGTGGAACCCGGGTCGCCCTGGCGGCCGGAACGCCCGCGAAGCTGATTGTCGATGCGCCGGGACTCGTGCCGTTCGGTGCCGATCACGTGAAGCCCGCCGGCTTCCAGAACCGCGTCGTGGCGCTTCTGCCAGTCCTCGCGCAGCCGCGCCACCGTCTGCTCGTCGGGGTCCTCGAGCTCGTCGAGTTCCGCATCCACGTTGCCGCCGAGCACGATATCCGTGCCACGCCCCGCCATGTTGGTGGCAATGGTGATTGCCCCGGGCCGCCCGGCCTGCGCAACGATGCCGGCCTCGCGCTCGTGCTGCTTGGCGTTCAGCACTTCGTGGGGGATCTTCTGCTTATTCAGCAGCTGGGCCAGGTACTCGGAATTCTCGATGGACGTGGTGCCGACAAGTACCGGCTGGCCGCGCTTGTAGCAGTCGGCGATGTCCTCGATGATCGCGTCGTACTTCTCTTTCTGCGTGAGGAAGACCAAATCGTGGAGGTCCTGGCGCACCATCGGCCGGTGCGTCGGAATGACCACCACTTCCAGAGCGTAGATATGCTGGAACTCGTACGCCTCGGTGTCGGCCGTGCCGGTCATGCCCGAGAGCTTGTCGTACATGCGGAAAAAGTTCTGGAAAGTAATGGAGGCCAGGGTCTGGTTCTCCGCCTGGATGGAGACCCCCTCCTTCGCTTCGATGGCCTGATGAAGGCCTTCCGACCAGCGTCGACCCGGCATCGCCCGGCCCGTGAACTCGTCGACGATAACGATCTCGTCGTCCTTGACCAGGTAGTGTACGTCCCGCTGGAACAGCGCGTGGGCCCGAAGCGCGGCATTCAGGTGATGCAGCATCGCGATGTTGCGCGCGTCATAAAGGCCGTCGTCCGGCTCCAGAAGTCCCGCCTCGCGGAGAATTTCCTCGGCCCGCAGCTGGCCTTCCTCTGTCAGATGCGCCTGGCGCGCCTTTTCGTCGACGTAGAAGTCCCCCGGCCCCTCTTCTTCTTCCTGCTTGGTGAGCTTGGGCACCAGCTGGTTCATGCGGGTGTAGAGTTCGGCGTGCTGCTCCGCGGGACCGGAGATAATAAGCGGCGTGCGTGCCTCGTCGATGAGAATGGAGTCCACCTCGTCGACGATGGAGAAATGACGCTGGCGCTGCACCCGGTCTTCCACCCGCAGCGCCATGTTGTCGCGCAGGTAGTCGAAACCGAACTCGTTGTTCGTCCCGTAGGTGATGTCGGCCGCGTAGGCCTCACGTTTCGCCTCGCTGTCCAGCCCGGCGACGATGACGCCCACCGTCATGCCCAGGAAGCGGTATATCCGGCCCATCCAGTCGGCGTCACGGCGTGCGAGGTAGTCATTCACGGTAATGACGTGAACGCCCTTGCCGGTGAGCGCGTTCAGGTAGGCGGCCAGGGTCGCGACCAGGGTTTTGCCTTCGCCGGTCTTCATTTCGGCGATCTTGCCTTCGTGAAGAACCATGCCGCCGATCATCTGCACGTCGAAATGGCGCATGCCCACCGTGCGCCGAGCCGCCTCCCGAACGACCGCGAAGGCCTCGGGGAGCAGCTTGTCGAGTTCCTCGCCCTTGTCCAGCCGCTCGCGAAACTCCGCAGTCTTCGCCTTGAGCGCGTCGTCGTCGAGGGTCTCGACCTCGGGCTCAAGGGCGTTGATGCGCTCGACAGTCCGGCGCATGCGGCGTATGACTCGTTCGTTGCGACTGCCGAAAACCTTCTTCGCGATGGCGCTCAGCATAGGAGAATTGTCCGACCTGATCTGGGGTGTACCGAAAGTGGGGACGGCGCCGCCGGGAGGCGAACCGTGCGAGGCGGTACTATAGCGTATCTGCTGTTAAATTATTAGGCATCGGAATCCAGCGGAGACGGCAGGAGAAATGAACGACGGCAATAACCGTGGGGATCGCAACGGCCGCCCCCGCCGCCTGGGCGGGTTCCTGCGCGGTTCCGCGGGCAGCCTGGGCAGGATCAGCGAGTACGCGAAGCGCACCGGCAGTCGGCAGCGCGCCCTGCAGAGTCATTTGCCCCGCGAGCTTGCGGGCCACTGGCAGCTTGCGCGGCTGGATAGCGATGAGCTCGGAATCGTCGCGGACAGCCCGGTGTGGGCGTCGCAGCTGCGCTTTCGGCAAACGGAATTGCTTGCGGCCTCGGAGAAGATCATCGGCTCATCGCCGCGACGCTGTCGAATAACGGTAGACCCACCGCGACTGCAGCGACGCAACCGTGAAGCCCGTCGTCAGCTCTCCCCTGCCGGAGCGGAGAGCCTGCGTGCCTGCGCTGGCGCCGTGGAGGACGAGCGCCTGCGGGACGCTCTTCTGCGACTGGCTTCCAGGGGCGATAAAGGCCAGCACGGCCGGTGAGCGGCGGTTCCGGCTCGAGCGACGCCGTCGCTGTCATCGGTCGACGCAGCGAAGCGGATGGCGTCGGCCGGTAGCACCGGAGAAGGCCCGTAACGGAGGGGGAGCGCCACCGGCGGGTTCAGGTCGCCGCCGGGAAACGCGACCGCGCCGGACGACGCGGACGAATTCAGGCGACGGGTACCGGCTGGTCGAAGGAAATCGGTGCCTCGGTCACGTCCTCGAAGGTCACCTCTTCCCAGGCAGCCTGTTCGGCAAGAAGCTTTCGCAGCAGGCGGTTGTTCAGCTCATGTCCGGACTTGTGCCCGGAGAAGGCCCCGATCAGGCTGTGCCCGAGCAGATAGAGATCCCCGATGGCGTCAAGGATCTTGTGCTTTACGAACTCGTCGTGGTAGCGCAGGCCGTCCTCGTTGAGCACCCGGTAATCGTCCACCACGATGGCGTTGTCCAGGCTGCCGCCGAGCGCCAGGTTGTTCTGCTGAAGGAACTCGATGTCCTTCATGAAACCGAACGTGCGGGCACGGCTGACTTCCTTGACGAAGGACGTGCTGGAAAAGTCCACCGCGGCCTGCTGGTTGCCCGATTTGAAAAGCGGATGATCGAAATCCAGCGTAAAGCTGACCTTGAAGCCGTCGAACGGCTCGAACGCCACCCACTTGTCACCGTCCTCGATGCGCACCGGTCGCTTGATGCGGATGAAGGTCTTGGCTGTCTCCTGCTCCTGGATACCGGCGGAGCGGATCAGAAACACGAAAGGACCGGCACTCCCGTCCATGATCGGAACCTCGGGCGCACTCAGGTCCACGTAGGCGTTGTCGATGCCGAGTCCGGCCATCGCCGAGAGCAGGTGCTCGACCGTGGAAACGCGCACATCGCCCTGCACCAGACAGGTGGACAGCTGCGTGTCGCCGACGTTTTCCGGGTGCGCCCGAATTTCGACCGGCTCGTCCAGGTCCACACGACGGAACACGATGCCCGTGTTCGGCGCGGCCGGCCGCAGGGTCAGGTACACCTTTTCGCCGGTGTGCAGACCAACGCCCGTGGCGCGAATGCTGTTCTTGAGTGTCCTTTGCCGAATCATCGTGCGGGTTGTCTCCCCGGTGGTGGCACGGAGGCCAGACCGTACTGTTGCGCATGGTGGCACAACCACCCTGGACGTGCGCAGGCGAATAATCGCGCTATTGTAATGAAGACGTCATCAATTGCATACCGCACCGCACAACCATGTGACGGAGTTCACAGTTGGTGTGCCCCAACTGTGAACTCCGGCAGCACGGTTCTGTCCGCGGACCTTCCCTGGTCGGCGACGAAGTCGGGCGCAATTGACGTCGTCACGCAAGCCGCGGCGATCAGTCGGCCTGACGCCGCAGAAACGCGGGGATGTCCAGGTAGTCCATATCCCCTTCGCCCTGCGCCGGGTAGCGGTCGTTGGCCGCGCGCTTACGAATGACCGTGGGCCGATCAAGTTTAGCGTAGTCCACTTCGCCCGAAGCGTTGCGGGATACCGGCTTGCTTTCCGGCTGCACCGCTTCCACCGGGCCGCCGAGGCCGGTTGCCACCACGGTCACCCGGAGCTCGTTCTCCAGCTCGGGATCGATAACCGTGCCCACAACCACGGTGGCGTCATCCGAGGCGAACTCCTTGACGGCGTTGCCCACCTCGTCGAACTCGCCGATGGACAGGTCCAGGCCGGCGGTGACGTTCACCAGAATGCCGTGAGCGCCGGCAATGTTGGCGTCTTCCAGCAGCGGGCAGGCGATGGCGCGTTCCGCCGCTTCCCGTGCCCGGCCCTCGCCGGATGCCTGCCCCGAACCCATGACGGCCATCCCCATCTCCGACATGACCGTACGCACGTCGGCAAAGTCCACGTTAATGAGCCCGGGCCGGGTGATCAGCTCGGCAATGCCCTTGACCGCGCCGAGCAGGACGTCGTTGGCGGACTTGAAGGCGTTGAGCAGGGTGAGATCCTTGCCGAGCACCGACAGGAGCTTCTCGTTGGGAATGGTGATCAACGAATCCACGTGCTTGCCGAGAGCCTGAATACCGTTGGTGGCCACCTGCATGCGCTTGCCGCCCTCGAACGGGAACGGCTTGGTGACCACGGCCACGGTAAGGATTCCCAGGTCCTTGGCGATTTCCGCCACCACCGGGGCCGCGCCCGTACCGGTGCCGCCGCCCATGCCGGCGGTGATGAACACCATGTCCGCGCCCTCGAGCACCTCGGCGATTCGCTCCCGGTCCTCGATGGCCGCCTCCCGACCAACGTCGGGGTTGGCACCGGCGCCGAGCCCCTTGGTCACGTTGGCTCCCAGCTGCAGAGCCGTCTTGGCCGAGGTGTTCTTGAGCGCCTGGGCGTCCGTATTGGCGCAGATGAAATCCACGCCCTCGACGTCGGCCGCCACCATGTGCTGAACGGCGTTGCCGCCGCCCCCGCCGACGCCTATTACCTTTATTACTGCGTTCTGGCTGAATGAGTCCATAAGTTCAAACATCGCTTGCGCCTCCTAACATTGATGCTTCCTTGTGCTCCGTACTGCTGCCACCCCGCGAGTCGGGAACGACCGCTCCCGCCCCGCTCAGAAATTTCCCTGGAACCAGCTCTTCATCCGTTCCCACAAGGCGGCGAAACCGCCTTTTCCGTTACCGAGATCCGGTGCCGCGTCACCGCGGTGGCGATGGCCGAAGGCCAGCAGCCCGACGCCCGTCGCATAAATCGGGTTGCGAACCACGTCGCTCA